>CAMKAE010000019.1 GCA_946410395.1 uncultured Clostridia bacterium | reverse complement strand
CGCACGCCTTTCCCAATCCAAAACCCCGGCGCGGTTCGCCCTTTCGGCACTGCGCTGGGGTTTATGATGGTCTGAATCGATTCAGTCGTACAGAGAAACCCCTCCACCGCAAGCGGTCCCCCTCCCCTTTCAGGGAAGGCTATAGAGTAACTTCAGACCCCTGTCTCCCCTGAAAGGGGAGATGTCGCCGCAGCGACAGAGGGGTTTGTGCCAAGGCAAACCGTACGGCTGAACAATGATGTTGGTCAGGGGATCGCGTCACTTCGCCGCCACGGCGGTCTCGTACCAGCGCACGGCCCGCTCCGTCCAGCCGGCCATGCACATGCCGGTGCCGTCGGCAAAGCCGTGGCCGCCCTCGGGGCCGATCTCCAGCCGACAGGGGATGTTCAGCCGCTCCAGCGCCGCCGCGAGCATCCGGGAATTCTCCGGGTCCACCAGCTCATCCCCGGCCGCGAGGAAGATCGCGCAGGGCGGGAAGCCCTCCGCGTGCTCCGGGATCTCATAGGCGGACGTGCCGACCGCCTCCGGCTCACAGTCGAACAGCCGGCGGGCAAAGCCCGGGTCGTAGCGAATGCTCTCCTTCCAGGTGACCACCGGATAGATCGGGAAGGTGGCCTCGGGCCGGGGCAGGCCGTAAAGGCCGTAGCCCATCTCCGCCACGTTCCACAGGCAGACCAGATAGCCGCCGGCGGAGAACCCGCAGCTCAGGTAGCGCGTGCCCGGATGGCCCAGCGCTTCCCCGTGCTCGCGCACAAAGCGGATGGCCCGGGCAAAGTCCTCCATCTCCTTGCGCAGCAGGGCATCCTCCCCGTCCACGCGGTAGGTGAGGATGCCCACGCTGTAGCCCAGGCGGTTGAACTGCGCCGCCACGGGCCAGCCCTCCGTCAGGTTCCACACGTTGACAAAGCCGCCGCCGGGCACCAGCAGGATCCAGGGGCGCTGTGCCGCCGCCGGATCCTGCGAGGGCAGCCACACCAGGCTGGCGCCCCGCCTCTCCGGCTCCGCGGCGCACTCCTCGTCCGTGTACAGCGGATAATACCACTGCCCGGTCTGTGCCGCGGCGAAGAGCCGGTCAAAGCCTTCGGCCAGCTCCCCGCCGAAGCCCTCCGCCCGCAGTTGCCGCAGGGGCTTGTTCCACATCGGGTCCTTTGTCAGGTCCATGCCCCGGATCGCGTCCGGCGCAATGGCCCGGATGCGGGGATCGGAAAGGATCTCTCCCAGGGTTTTGTTCATGTCAGCCATCGGTCGATCACTCCTTTACTGTGGCAATATGATGTATTTCATTCATGGGGTTAAATAGTACTTCGTTCCATTTATGTTGAGTCCTGCGCCTGTCTTCCGCCGCCAGGCAGTATGACCGGCTTCATCAAGCGCATTATACCCTGCCCCGGCAAAACCCGCAAGCCCCAAAGCAGGCAGCCGTCCGAAAGGCCGGCCCGTGCACTCAGATTGTTTTTTCGCAATGCGCCGCAAAAAGTGCTTGACAAACCTTTCATCCTGCGCTATTATAGTCAAGCGCCGACACAAGAAAGGTGCATGCGATCTGACGGTCATCAAAGGGAACGGGAGCATAGCTCAGCTGGGAGAGCACTTGCCTTACAAGCAAGGGGTCACAGGTTCGAGCCCTGTTGTTCCCACCAGATCAGAATGGCCCGGTAGCTCAGTTGGTTAGAGCGCCAGCCTGTCACGTTGGAGGTCGAGGGTTCGAGCCCCTTCCGGGTCGCACTTCTGCCTTGGTAGCTCAGTCGGTAGAGCAGCAGACTGAAAATCTGCGTGTCGGTGGTTCGATTCCGCCCCAAGGCACCACATGCGGTAGTAGCTCAGTTGGTAGAGCGCCACCTTGCCAAGGTGGAGGTCGCGAGTCCGAGCCTCGTCTACCGCTCCATCTTCAACCCTTGCGAATCATGCTTCGCAAGGGTTTTCTCATACTTCCCCTCCTCTGCGCAGTTGACAGTTCGGCAGTCTATGCTATAATATTTTCACTTACGGAACAGCGCCGCCAAACACGCGGATCATGCTTCCGTTGATTCCGAATACGACAAGGAGGTTTTTCCATGCGACGCGCATCCATACTTGTTCTTTCCCTGATGCTGATCCTGAGCCTGACTTCGTCAGCCTTCGGCGAAGCCAGCATCACCACTGTCACCGTCACGGCAGAGGGCTATGGCAGCACTTTCAATCCATTGACCCACACCATCGCGCTGGAAACAACGGACGGCGCATGGTACCTCTATGACGCCAACGGGGCAAAGGTGACTTCCTCGTTTTACAATGACATGCGCCGGATTTATGGCGCCGCGTTTTATACCGTCTCCATGGGAGAGAACAAGGGCATCATCGACAGCGAAGGCAATGTCATTGTTCCCGTCAAATACCGCGAGGTGGAGCTCGTCTCTCCACGTTGGGCTTACGGCCTGGTTCTGGAACGCGTCTCCGGCGACCAGGGTGATTACTACAGCACCAGAAACGGCATAACGAGATATTATAATGTGAAAACCTGCGATTTCTATTATCGCGGTACCCTGGTGGGCACACTGTCCCGCTCCGACTTCGACACCAGCAGCTACGCCACCGCGTACGGCGACTATCTCCAGATCAAAGACCGGCGAGGCACATATCACCACTACAGCAAAGAGTTCGTGGACTCCGGCATCAATGAGAGCAGCGAAAGCATATACTCGAACCGAACCTATATCCACACCGGCACCGGCCAGACCGTCTGGGCCGCAAGCTGTACCCTCACGCCCGACGAAGTGAAACAGCCTTATACAACCGACGGCGGGTACGTGATCGACCTGCAGGGCAACAAGCTTTTCCCCTACGATTATTCGTACATCGGCAGCTTCACCGATGGTGTGGCCTATTTCAAAACAAACCAGGGTGGCTATGGTCTGGTGGATATTGCCGGCAACGAACTTCTTCCGGGCATTTATGATGCGATCAATTACAGCTTCTACGAAGGGATTGGTTCCGGTTACGTCCAAGTCGAAAAGGACGGACTGGCAGGCTTTGCGAGCCTTGAGGGCAAGAACACCGCCAACACCTTCCTCTATCCCTCCGCCATCGTCACCGAAAAAACCCCCTTCCTGTACGCCAAAGGCATGGACGGCAAATACCTGGTGATTTCCGCCGCAGCCGGCGAGCTGGAGCAGCACTTCGAGGACATCAACTTCGCCGGTTACGGCTGCCCGCTCTTTGTGGGCAAGACTGACGACGGCAAAGTCGCTGTCTATGGGCTGAATGGCGAGGTCGTCCTGCAGGATGACAACTGGCGTTCCACCTCCGATATCGGCCTGTCCCGGGACGGCAAGTTCGCTTACAGCGCTGTCCGCGAGAACGGCGAGTATGTCTACACCCTGTACACGATCGATTACCGTCCGGACGAGGAGGCCTCCGCCGCTCAGCCCGGCGAAGCCCAGGCCCTGCCGGACGGCCACTGGATCTGCCCGACCTGCGGTGAGGAGCGCGATACCGCCTTCTGCCCCCAGGATGGCACTGCAAAGCCCGCCGTCTCCGCCACCTGGATCTGCCCTGTCTGCGGAAACGAAGTAGAGACCCCCTTCTGCCCCAATGACGGCACCAAGCGGCCCGAATAACCTTATTCCCCACGCAGGGGCCGACAGATGAACCCAAAGAGGAGCGCTCGTCCGCGGAAAACGCGGCGGGCAGCTCCTTTTTGAAAACCTGGTTTGAAAACGGATCAGCCGCGTTTTTTACGGGTTGACTTTTGGCGGTTTTTGTTGTAGACTGTGAAACGTCCCCGCGTTTCCCCGCCGGGAACACGGTGCCATAGCCAAGTGGTAAGGCAAAGGTCTGCAAAACCTTTATGCCCCGGTTCAAATCCGGGTGGCACCTCGAAAACAAAGCTCTGTAAACACTGCGTTTACAGGGCTTTGTTCGTTGTGGGCGGATCGGCGCTTTGGGGCGTCGCGGGAGGATTCATGTTGTCAGTGCGGCGTACAGCTCTTCAAAGCCATCGCCGCGCAGATTCACATAGATGTTCATGGTGACACGGATGTCGGAGTGGCCGAGCAGGCGGGATACCCACGGTCGGATCTGTCGGAATCTCATGCATGGCCGCAGCCTGTCGGAGCGGCGCCGTGACAATCCGGAGTTGCTTCTTGATGGTGCTGATGGAATAACCCTCGCTGTTCAGATCATTGACATAGCGCTGGATGTCCATGGCGGTGATGTCGGCCAGACACATCTGCGCAATCGGCTTGGACTGCATTGTTTTGTAGGAGCATTCCAGCCGGGCGTAGGATGACTTCTTGACAGAATCAGCCTTGAAGGTGTCAAGCCACTGTCGTATATAATCGTCTAAGAGCATGTCAGAGTACTCCTTTCTCTTTTTGGGCAACAGAAAAGCCCGGCAGCTTTCACTGTCGGGCAAATAGGGTCTGATATCGTGGTTCGTTATGTGACTGAGTTTCGCTTCATGCTCTGCGATCGTACTGCTCAAGAAACTCGGCGACTGTGACAATTTGTACGTCTTGATAGTGCTTGACGGCCAACAGGTCTTTGTCTCCGCTGACGATATAGAGGCACTTCGCATCCACTGCACACGCAATGAACTTGTCGTCATCGGGATCTCTGCACACCTTAACATGGGAAACCGGCGCAATCAGTTTCATCGCGGCAATGATGATGCCCAGAGGCAGCTGCAGCGATTTGCCGGGATACCTGCTCTGCAGTTCTTCGGCAGTCTCCTTGTATTCGACGACGATCTCCTCTGATGCGTATGCTTCCAGCTCTTTGGTGACCACCATTTCGAGGAGAGCCCGTGGCTTTCCGCCGAAAAACATGGCGGAAGCGATGACGTTGGTGTCAATGACGATCCTCATGCTTCTTCACGCCTCCGTGTGCGAACAGTACGGATCGCGTCATCGATGTCATCTTCCGTGATGCCGGCTTCCTTTGCCCAATCTGCCGCAGCATCCATCATGGCTCTAAACTCACCAAGGTCAGGCTGCGGGATCGGCTTGAGCAGAATGTTATTGCCGTCACAGAAAACCATCAGTTTGGCACCGGCGCCAATTTTCATGGTGTCCCGAATTGCCTTTGGAAGCACAACTTGTCCTTTGGACGAAACGGTCGTTATATCGGACATATACTGTGTCATAAGGGAGCCTCCTCGGTAAGATTTTCTTACCATCATGATAGCACACCATTCAGATCCGCGCAAGAGTAAATTGCAGATCAACGACAGACCCCCATATGCCCTTACAGGAGTTTGCCGTCGATCTGTGCGCGACGGTCACGTATGAAGCTGGTACTGCACAGCCGTATAGGCCTTGCCATCCTTGCCGCGCACGATGCGCTCATGGCGGCACAGCCCGCCGTTAAGGCCGGTCGTGGTGAAATAGAAGTCCATGTGCCAATCGGCGACGAGGTACACTTCGCCCGCATCGCGCCAATGGAAGCTTTCGCGGAGACTCCTGCATAAAGCTCTTTTCCCCTTCGGATCACGACAGATCTTCCTGATCAGCTCCTGAGCGCTCTCAGAGAAGCTGATCTTGCACTGAGGGATCGTGTCAGGATCACAGAGCACTTTGGTATTGAAGCCCAGGAGCGCATGGCGCAGCTTCTCCAGCGGCATGATGACCGTCTGCTGATAGCCGTGCAGCTTGTTGCCGTGGCTGTCGTGCAGCGTGAGCCAGGTGCAGCGCACCGTCACTTTGTCCTCGTTGAAGCGATGGAAAGCAATGAAGTTGTTCAGGTCGTTGTCGATGAGCGTGCTGCCGTCATTGTGCTGCAGCCACTCACGCAGTCTGGCAGCGTTGGTCAGAAAGCGCTGAGAGCGCCCATGGATCTTATCGGTCGTACAGATCATCATGAACTCGCCGGAGAGGCGCATGGAGACGAGGATCGCGGTGGCAAAGGGAATCAGGTTGAACATAGTTTTTTCCTCCTTCTTCTTGTTGGTTGTATGATCCATCAGCCGATGAGCTGATTGGAGACAGCGGAATAGGTGACAAAGCGGGCTTCGCCTTCCTCGAACAGATCGGCGAAGAAGCGGTGCGGCAGATCGGCCAGGTGGGTGAATCCGGCGATGTGGCCGTCATTATCCGTATAGTTCCAGGTGGTGAACTGTGCCAGCACAACGTCGTCGGGGCCATGGGCAAAGCGCAGCGCATCGCCGTAATCAGTGGCGCTGAAGGGCAGCGCATCACAGAGGTCATTCAGCCAATGCCAGAGCGCATCGGCCCGAACGAACAGCTTGCGGCTGCGGCCATGCGCCTTGTCGAGCGTCGTGAAGCAGATGAGGGAATCGATCCGGGAAGCCTTGATGAGAGTCGCCATGATGAGTCTCCTTTCTCTTTGTCGGACAGAAAAAGAGGGAGACATGGTTCATCGCCATGCCTCCCTCAATGGGAAACGGGTTGGTTACGCGGGTTGAACTGTGTTCAATCCGCTTAAGCGGGCAGAGCAGCGTTCTTCTCGACGAAGTTCAGGAGCATATCGAACTCGTTGTTGCTCAGGTCGTTCACCTTGCGATCCGGGATCACACCAGCGAGTACCGCGCTATTTCGGAACTGGCCGAACGCTGCCATCGTGATGCCAATGGACGTGCAGAGGCCTTTGACAGCGTCAACGCGGCTTTTCGGCTGTTCGGTCTCAACGGGCTTCATGGCCTTCTCGCGGTCTTCCTCCGGCAGATCCTCACCGGCATAGATGTACAAGCCGAGGCCATGCCGGGCAACCGCCTTGGTCAGAGAGCGCTGAATCGCCTTGTTCACGTCGGTCGAAGTGACCTGATCCAGCGGAATGGCACGGTTCTTGAAGTCCATGACGGGCAGCATCTCAAGGTGCTCCAGGCCGTTGACGAACACACCGGTCTTCACCCAGCAGGTCTTGCCGTCAGTGAAGTAGTTCACAGGGCCATACTCCGTTCCGCGCTCATAGACGATGAAGTTCGAGTCGGGATAGCGCTTCTTCAGTTCGCCCCAGGCCCAAGCCCAGGACAGATAGGTCAGTCCGTTCTTCTTCTCGGTGTGCTCATTGACGTTGATGGCGTTCAGGGTCTCAAAGACGCTCTTCATGGTGTTTTCCTCCTTCACGTTGTCGTTGGTGTTGACGTTGATGTTGTGCGTTGTGATCTTCATTGGTTATCCCTCCTCCAATGGCAGAAGTCTGCGATCATGCCGGTGCTCTCGATGTAGCGCTCGATGAGCCGCACGGCCTCTTTGTCCGGCAGAGCCTCATAGGCGCTGATGGAGTCTTCCCCTTCTCCGATCTCGTACTCCATGATGTCTTCGATCAGGTCGAACTCGGACACAAAGGCGTACAGCTCCCACTTGTCACGGTTGTCCCAGGGTGCTGTGTCGAGGAACATGGCGCTCACATCGCGCTCCAGGTGATAGAGCCAGGGGTTTTCAAGCTGGGTCATGGTGGTTCTCCTTTCGGTTGGTCGGTCGTAACAGGGTGACTGATCGGGCTGCTTGCCTCCTTTCCGTAGATGTGCCCGGTTTTCAGCGCAATAAAAAAAGGGCAGTCAACCCTTCATGACCGATGTGGTCAATCCGGGGTGACTGCCCTTTACGCTGAAAAGCTGTGGGGGTGGTGTGATACCGTATGAATTGGTCCTGTCTATTTCATCGGGAGTCAGAGGTCACGACAATGGGAGCGCAGCCAACGAAGCACGCAGCACTGCTGCGGAGACGGTCAATGAAGATTGCGGCATGTCACTCCGGTGGGATGTCGTTATCATGGATTAACCGGTGATACGGATCCTGGACAACGTCCCGATCAAGCCGCCGACCATGCAGTCCGATTACGGGTTTACCAGCAGGGACACCTGTGCAATAAAGCACTCGGTCTCTTTGTCCACCTTAAAGGAGGCGCTTCCGTTGTAGCGGTCCGCGATCTCGCGGACAACGGACAAGCCAAAGCCATGCAGATGCGGTTCCTGCTTGGTTGTATTGAGCGACGGATTGCTGGAGAGGGCAGTCATGTCGGCTTTGTTGCTCACGCTGATGCACAGGTAAGCGAGCGTCGGATAAATGTGTACTTTGATGGCCGGATGCGCGACTTGTCGGCTGCCTTCAATCGCGTTGTTCAGTAAGTTGTACAGCAGGGAAGCCAGCTCTGTATCCTTGATGGGGAGATTGCTGTCCAGACTGGCATCGATTTCCATTGCAATCTTTTTTTGTGCCGCTTCCGCGTACTTTTGGTTGAGAATCGCATTGGCCACAGGGTTGCCTGTCTGTATGCCGGTCCCCTTCGCAGCGGGATCCATTTCCATTTCATTCAGCATTTGTTTGGCGGCCGCTACGTCATTGTTGTCAAGCAAAGCGCTCAGCGCTGCGATGTGATTGTTCATCTCGTGGCGGTATTCTCTCAGTTTCTGGTTCAGACGGGTGCTTTCCTGAACCAGCCCTTTGCTCGCCTCTCCGGACTGATTCATGGCCACCTGCCGGATGCCTGTCTCATAGTAGCGGATCATGCTGCTGCACAGGAAAAAGGTGACCATCATGGCGACGAGCAGAAGAGCGGAAACCATCGCATTTGTCTGCATCGCGTCCATTCTCATTTCGTGATGCATGGCATAATATACGGCCAGGTCAAGGGCCGTGGCGGTAATCATGGATGCCCAGAGGCGATTCGGTATCTTCCTCGTGGTATGAATCGCATTCCTGTACAGGAAAATGCCGCAAAAGATGATCCCGATGATTCTCAGCCATTGTCCGGCATCGCTGTTATCGGGAAATAGGAAGCCGCGCAGGAAAAAGCTCAGGTCTGTCAGGAAAAAGAACGAGCTGACATACACGATCACCATCACGAGTTTTTCACGGAAGAGGCCTTGCAGGAAGAAGTATGCATATGCAAAGCCCCAGATCACAAAGGACAGAATATACAGCAAAAAGTGCATGGTCTGGATCTTCTCCTCCAGCAGGATCTGACCTTGCGCCATCAGGAGGCACAGCACCAATCCGCACAGGGTCGGCAGTGGCTTATATCGCGGCTTGTAGGCCGCTGTCAGCGTTCCGGACAGTGTCAGCAGCGTCAGCAGATCAACAATCCTTACCATCATGCGCGAAACACCTCCGCGTTCAGTCTCTCTTTCGCTTCTTCCACCTTGAACCGGCTGATGGGAAGCTTTGCGCCGTTTCGCATGGCAGCTTCCTGTTTTTGAATGTACAGGACAGCGCTCATATTGATCAGATAGCCTCTGTGTATCCGGAAGAAGTTTCTTTTCGTCAGTTCCTTTTCAAAAAACTGCATGGAAGAATAGACATCGTAGTCCGTTTCATCGGTCACGACGCGCTGCATCTTGTCAAAGCTCTCAATGTACAGGATTTTGTGGACGGGTATGTTCATGGTCGCCCGGTTGGTTGTGACAATCAGCGTATCACTCCCGTATATTTTGAACTGTTCAAAAAGCGCATCCATGGCTTCCGGCAGTTCTTCCTTCAGGTGTGGTTTGCGGATAAAGCGCAGCGGTTGGGTGCGCAGCGCCTCAAACACCCGCGCCTCAATCCCAGATATATAGATAATGGGGCTCATGCTACCGCTTCGGCGGATCCGCATTGCCAGCTGGATCCCATCCATCTCCGGCATGGAGATGTCCAGAAGATAAGCGTCAAAGAAGAAAGGCTCCACATCATACGAACTCGAAAACGGCGAAAAGACGCACTCAACTTCACGCTGATGCGCGCACATTTCAGCCTGATGACATACCTGCTTCAGCAGGACGGGGTCATCATCCAGTATCGCGATGCGATAAGCCATAACATTCACCTGCATTCATTTTCGTGCAGACTATACCATGTCGACGCTGCATTGTCAATGAAAGTTGTATAATTCGGCTGTTTTTTCGCCGTTCAATACATTTCGCGCAGCATATGTGCAATTCGCGGAGGATGATGCGCACGGATGCGAAAAAAAACATATAGTAAAGCCATCCGGATCATTGAACCGAAAGGCATGGGATTGCCTTTCACAATAAAAGGAGGGATCCAGGTATGAAAAAACTGTCTCTGTTGTTGGTACTGGCGATGCTGGTTTCCTGTATCAGCATCCCCGTGCTGGGTGAAGACGCAGCCAAACAGGTCACAGCCGGCGGTTCAACCTATTATCTGGCTGAAGCCAGTGGTGATCAGGCGGAACTGGGCTATGCGGATGCGTCCATCATTCTGGAAGCCGATGGACTGAAATTCAAAGACCTCAACCGCAACGGTACGCTGGATCCCTACGAAGACTGGCGTCTGGACACGGAAGAGCGCATCACGGACCTGCTTGCGCAAATGAGCATCGAGCAGAAAGTCAATCTGCTGTTCCACTGCATGAGCGCAGGCCAGTTCTCACCGACTTACCCCATGGATGACCAGTTCCTGTATGAGAAAGAGTGTCCCTTTGAGGGAAACATTCTGAACGGACGCTATCCCGACGGCTATTCCTTCTGGTATTACATCGTGAAACTCGGCATTACGCATTACCTGGACGACGCCACCGGAACGCCCAAGGAACTGGTCGAATACCACAACAAGGTACAGGCCATCGCAGAGCAGGAAGGCTATCTGGGCATTCCGATCACCTTCACTGCCAACCGTGAGAGCAACACTTGGGGCAGCTATGTCGATATGCCCCACGACGCCCTCGGCACGGCCAACGATCCTGAACTCGCCCAAAAGCTCTGGAAGATCTACGGCGAGGAAATGAAAGCCCTGGGCTATCATGTCACCCTCAATCCGTTCGGCGTGGAGATCGGCTCCTGGTATGGCGAGGATCCCGCCTACATCGCAAACCTGACCGACATTGAAGTCAAGGCCATGCAGAGCAGCGGACTGGCAGTCTGCGTGAAGCATTTCATCGCCCGCGGCGGTGACTCTTCCTTCGGCAATGCCCGTTCCGTTGCCCAGAATGTGGACAACTGGATGTATCCTTGGAAGGCGGCCATTGACGCCGGCTGTGAATGGATCATGACCAATACCGGCACAGGTCTGACCAACAGTGTTCGCGTCGACTATGACAAGACCACCATGGCTTACCTTCGCGACACGCTCGGATTCGACGGTGTTGTGGTCACGGACTGGGGTCCCGCAGGCAGCGGCATCAGCGGCGTGACCATTGACGGCATCGACCTGGGGCAGCTGGATCTGGCGCATCAGTATACCATGATGCTGGAGAACGGCGTGGACCAGTTCGGCGCGGTGTCCGTCATGCCCGGGGAGGATCCCTCTGTCAAGCGTGATATCTCCAACTGGCCGGATGCCCTTGTACGTGCGGTCAAGGAAGGCTTCTGCTCCGAGGAGCTGGTGGATCGCTCGGCTCGCCGCATCCTCCGCACCAAGTTCAGCAAGGGACTGTTTGAGAATCCTTATGTCGACCTGGACGCTTGCCTGCAGCTTGTGGCGAGCGCCGAGTACATCGTCGAGCCCTGGGAAATTGACAGCAACGAGTCCCTGGACCGCGCCCGCAACCCCGAGACCGTGGAACTGGATCATCAGCTGCAGGCCAAGTCCACCGTCCTGGTCAAGAACGATGACAACCTTCTGCCTCTGAGCACGGATACCAAGGTGTATGTCACCGGCAACGTGGCCAAGACCGCCGCGATGGACGCCGAAGCCTTCGCGAAGTATGCGGCCGTCGTGGATGATCCCGAGGAAGCGGATGTGATCGTTGCCCGCATTACCGCGCTGGATGACAACGCGGAACTGATCTTTGAGGATGCGGCCGAATACGGCAAGAAGCTGGTTCTGGCACTGGATCATGTGGATCCGAGCACCAAGACCGTGGAGAAGGCCGATGCGATCCTCTTCCTCAACTACAATGTAACTTGTGATCACGGCTCCTCTCTGGATTTCATCCTTCGTGCGACGGAGCCCTGGATCCTGGCGGACATGGTCTTCGGAACCCGTGAACCCGGCGGTATCATTGTCAAGGAAATCGCCCGTTCCGCTGAACTGGATGACGCCCAGTGGAAGGACCTGGCGGGTGACAGCGGCGCCTCCGCTTATGTCAGGCTGCTGGTGGAAGCCTTGATGAAGACCAGCGAAACCTATGCCTCCCCGAACAACTTTGGCGACCCGCTGCTCTGCTACCAGTACGGCATGCGCTACGGACAGGATCCTGCATTCCGCTGCGAGATTCTGGTGGTTCCCACAGAGGTAATCATCACGGAAGTGCCCACCGGATGGGGCGGCATGCAGCAGCGCAAGACAACCGTCAACCGCACGCAGAAGAGCGGTGAGACCTTCACCATTGATTTCCTCGTCTGGAATGATGGCGGAGACGGCATGACGACCATCCAGGTCAAGGATGGCGAGACCGTTGTCGGCGAGAAGATCATGGCGGTCAACGGCGGCAGCTGGCGCGTGTGCGAAATGGAAATTGCACTGGAAGGCGCCGGTGAGCACACCATCACCGTGGGTGATATGAGCACCGTCATCACCGTGGAATAACGAGATCTGGCATAACGGGGCTGCCAACCTGGCAGCCCCTTCCTTTCAGAGGGAGTTGACACAATGAAGAGATTTGTCGGAAAATCCGCAGTTTTGCTGCTTCTCCTGTGCCTGTTGATCTCCTGCATCGGAATCGCCGGCGCAGAGTCGGGCAGGCCTGCATCCGTTGCGCATCGCCTGCCGCAAGGCATTGTGCTGGATGGCAAGCTGGACGAGTGGAATCTTGATGATCCGATCATCATCCGTGAGCCCGAGCAGGTTGTGCGCGATATCAATATGTGGCAGGGGCCGGAAGATCTGAGCGCGACAGTCTATGTCGGCTGGGACGAGGAGTATCTGTATCTGGCTGTTGACCTGTGGGAAGATACGCCCTTTGGTGCATTGGAAATGCTGCCGCTGGACGGCGAGGACAACATCGAATTGTATCTTTCCACCAATCCGGCTGATGATCCGGACCGAAAAGCATATGCGACCAATGACTTCAAAGTGTTCCTTGTGATGGATCATCAATACTGGGACACCGCCATTGACCGCAGCATGGTGGACAGCGAACTTCGCCAGCGCTTTGTTTCTCAGGGAATGCAGGGCGGCGAAAATGTGCTGGAAGGTTATGAATGCTTCTCAGAGTACACGACAACCGGTTACATCTGGGAGGCAAAGATTCCATGGGTGTGCTTCAGCAACAAGAAGATTCCCGTCTATCAACCGCAAGTCGGGGATGTCCTCAGTTTCGATATCCTGTTCACGGATATCGCCTATGCATGCCCCGGCACGGAGTATATTCCGCAAATCGCTTGGACAGGCAGCCTGGATATCAACACCGATCCGAGCCTTTGGGGCCGGATTACACTCGCGGAATGACAGACTGCTTTCAGAGAATCCGTCCTGCAAAAGCAGGAGGATATCCCTGATCGATCTGCTTGCCTCGTTTCCGTCAATGTGCCCGGATTTCAGCAAAATAAAAAAGGGCAGTCACCCCTTCATGACCGACGCGGTCAATCCGGGGTGACTGCCCTTTACGCTGAAAAGCTGTGGGGGTGGTGTGATACCGTATGAATTGGTCCTGTCTATTCCGTCGGAGATCAGAGGCAAAAAACGTGCAATTAAGGCGTCCGAATGGCCCTCAAGCACCGGAAAACACATGCTTCAACGAACACAGGATGCGTATTATAGTATCTAAAACTCGGTCTGCAAAACCTTTATGCCCCGGTTCAAATCCGGGTGGCACCTCGAAAACAAAGCTCTGTAAACACTGCGTTTACAGGGCTTTGTTCGTTGTGGGCGGATCGGCGCTTTGGGGCGTCGCGGGAGGATTCATGATGTCAGTGCGGCGTATAGGAGATCGGACTATAGAATGCCTCAAAGCGATGCTTCTTGCTCCAAAGCACGAAAAACGCCCAGCAGCATTGCTCCCCCGCTATTCAGGGGGAAACAATGCCGCCAGGCTAAATTAATATGACGATTAGGTCCAGCTGGACGCAGGCTGATTAGAATATGCATGCAGCACTGCTTTCAAATCATGAACTCAGTATTTGATCCTGCCCTCGGCGACCGCCCTCAGGTGCTCCCCATACGGGCTCTTTCCGAAAGCCTTTGCGCTGATCAGCAGGTTCTCCCGGTCGATCCACCCGTTGATGAAGCCGATCTCCTCCGGCGCGCTGATCGTGATGCCCTGGCGGGACTCGATCGTCTCGACAAAGTTTGCAGCCGAGAGCAGACTCTGCATCGTGCCAGTGTCGAGCCAGGCGAAGCCGCGGCCCAGCAACTGCACATCCAGCAGGCCCTCCTTCAGGTACATCTCGTTGAGCGCCGTGATCTCCAGTTCATCGCGGGCGCTGGGCTTCACCTGTTTGGCGCGGCGGCTGACGTCGCCGGGGTAGAAGTAGAGGCCCGTGACGGCATAGTTCGACTTGGGATGATCCGGCTTTTCCTCGATACCGGTCGCTCGGCCGTCTTCATCGAACACGATCACGCCGAAGCGCTCCGGATCGGTCACATAATAGCCAAATACTGTCGCACGGCCCTTCTTTTCGGCGTTCTCGACTGCTGCCCTCAACAGATGACGGAAGCCGTTGCCATAGAAGATGTTGTCGCCGAGCACCATCGCGCCTGGCTCGCCCGCCAAGAAGTCCTCCCCCAGGATGAACGCCTGTGCGAGGCCGTCCGGCGAAGGCTGGACGCAGTAGGACAGGCAGATACCAAACTGCCCGCCGTCGCCCAGCAGCGCCTCAAAACGGGGCGTGTCCTCCGGGGTCGAGATGATCAGGATGTCGCGGATGCCCGCAAGCATGAGCGTGCTCAGCGGGTAATAGATCATCGGCTTGTCGTAGATCGGCAGCAGTTGCTTCGATGTGACCTTGGTCAGCGGATACAGCCGCGTGCCCGCGCCGCCGGCAAGAATAATGCCCTTCACTTTTGTCCCTCCCCGATTCCCAGCCACTTCTGATCCTTTTCACTGAGTTTCAGCGGCATGCCGTCCAGGGTATAACCCTCGGCGCTCGCGGAGCCCCGGTATTCGCCCGCGACGCGCGGCCATTGGATGCCGATCGCGGGATCGTTCCAGGCCAAGCCGCCCTCGTCATCTGGTTGATAGAAGTCGTCACACTTGTAGCAGAACTCGGCCTCATCGCTCAGCACCAGAAAGCCGTGCGCAAAGCCCTTCGGGATCAGGAACTGGCGCTTGTTCTCCGCCGTCAGCAGTTCACCGTGCCACTTCCCGAAGGACGCACTGCCCTCCCGAAGGTCGACCGCCACGTCGAACACCGCGCCGCGAATCACCCGCACAAGCTTCGTCTGAGGGTATTGTTTCTGAAAGTGCAGGCCTCGCAGCACGCCCTTCGTGGACATCGACTGGTTGTCCTGCACGAAGATAATGTCAAGTCCCGCCTCCGCCATGTCGCGCTGGCTCCAGGTTTCCATGAAGTATCCGCGGTTATCTCCGTGCATCACCGGAGTGATGACGCACAGTCCGGCGATGCCGCCGACATCTTTCTGAACTTGAATCTGCATAGGGCCTCCTCAGCGATTCCCGTACATCTTCTGGTAATAGTCCTGATACTCGCCACTGATGATCTCCTCCCACCAGTCCCGATGGGTCAGGTACCAGTCGATAGTCTTTTTGATGCCATCCTGGAATTTCATCTCCGGCACCCAGCCGAGCTCGCCGTGGATCTTTGCCGGATCGATGGCATAGCGCAAGTCGTGGCCCTTACGGTCGGTCACGTGGGTGATCAGGCTCTCGGGCTTGCTAAGCTCCGCGCAGATCAGCTTCACGATGTCGATGTTGCGCATCTCGTTGTGGCCGCCGACATTGTAAACCTCGCCCACGTGGCCCTCATGGATGATCAGGTCGATCGCACGGCAGTGATCCTCCACGTACAGCCAGTCGCGTACGTTCAGCCCCTCGCCGTAGACCGGCAGCGGCTTATCGGCCAGGCAGTTGGCAATCATCAGCGGGATCAGCTTTTCCGGGAACTGATAAGGTCCATAGTTGTTGGAGCAGCGGGAGATGGTCACCGGCAGGCCGAAGGTGCGATGATACGCCATCACGAGCAGATCCGCCCCGGCCTTCGACGAGGAATATGGGCTGGAGGTGTGCAGCGGCGTCTCCTCGGTGAAGAACAGATCCGGCCGGTCCAGGGGCAGGTCGCCGTAGACCTCGTCGGTGGAGACCTGATGATACCGGGTGATGCCGTACTTCCGGCAGGCGTCCATCAGCACGGACGTGCCGATGATGTTGGTCTGCAAGAAGACGGAGGGATCCTCGATGGAGCGGTCCACATGACTCTCCGCGGCGAAGTTCACCACCACGTCCGGGTGCTCTTCCTCAAAGAGCCGGTAGACCGCCTCCCTGTTGCAGATGTCCGCCTTTACAAACCGAAAGCCAGGCTTGTCCAGCACCTCCTTCAAGGTGGAGAGGTTGCCCGCGTAGGTTAGCTTGTCCAGGCAGACGATGCGGTATTCCGGGTGTGCCTTCATCATGTGGAAGATGAAGTTTGAGCCGATGAAGCCGGCACCGCCGGTGACGATGATGGTCATAGACATTGCCCCTTGTGTGTTCTTTGTGCTTGCGATTCCGAATACGGCCGATCCGGTTCCGGGCAAAGGCCTTACTCTCTCGTCTGGAGCGTCCAAGGATCTTAGGCGCATGAGGTAATGGCCCCGACGTTCTCATGCGCCTTGACAATTGAAAACCTTTATTCGATTTTGCTGTATTTGCCGGATACCCATCCGACCCTGTCGGCCACGATGACCGCGTGCCAGCCGTTGTCCGCTGTCGCCACATAAGGCAGAACAGTGCCGCTTTCCACAGCGGTGATCCGGGCATCAAGGAATGTCATCAGCGGTATAATTCGCTGCGTTCTGGCTTTTCTCCTTCTGCTTCACACGGTATCTGGCGCACCGTATCGCGGAACAGCGTGAGAGGATCAATCCCTAGCATGGAGCATATAATCATCCCTCCCTTTTTGCGCAAGGGAAGATTCCGCTTTTCCGGTCCCGGGAACCGCCAGGCGCAAGAAAACCGGGGGATTGCTCCTCCGGTTCATGCGGTCTCTCAGCGCTCCGGCATTCCCTGGCAAATCACAGATCGGTGTCCGTCGGCAG
>CAMKAE010000018.1 GCA_946410395.1 uncultured Clostridia bacterium | reverse complement strand
TTACACTGTCTCTTCCTTGCGTTTCTGTCTCCCTGTATCGTTTTCAAGGTTCACGTTGCTTCCCTTTGGGGTCGCCCCCGCGGGTCAGCTTGCTTAGAGTAGCACCATTTCAAGTGTTTGTCAAGCACTTTTTTCGGATTTTCACAATTTTCTGCCGGTGCCGTGTCGTTTGTGGACTGCGGATGCTTCCGGGCACAAGATGCGGTAGTCAGTCCCGGACCGCTGCCCGCAGTTCTTCCACCGCGTCCGTGCGCTCCCAGGGCAGGTCCAGGTCCGTGCGACCGAAGTGACCGTACGCCGCCGTCTGCCGGTAGATCGGCCGCCGCAGGTCAAAGCGCCGGATGATGGCATCGGGCCGCATGTCGAACACCTTGCCGACGGCCTCGGCCAGCTTCTCATCTGACACCTTGCCGGTGCCGCGGGTGTCCACCCGCAGGCTCACCGGCCGCGCCACGCCGATGGCATAGGCCAGCTGGATCTCGCACTGCTCCGCCAGGCCGGCCGCCACCACGTTCTTGGCCGCGTGCCGGGCTGCGTAGGCCGCGCTCCGGTCCACCTTGGTGGGGTCCTTGCCAGAGAACGCGCCGCCGCCATGCCGGGCATAGCCGCCGTAGGTGTCGACGATGATCTTTCGCCCGGTCAGGCCCGTGTCCCCCGCGGGGCCGCCGATCACAAAGCGCCCGGTGGGGTTCACCAGCACGCGGGTTTCGGGGCGCATCAGCTCCGGGGGGATCACCGCGTCGATGACTTCCGCCCTCACCGCCCGGGCGATTTCCTCCTGCGGGATCTCCGGGTCATGCTGCGTGGAGACCACAACGGTTTCCACCGCCACGGGCTTCCCGTCCTCATAGGCCACGGTGACCTGGGTCTTGCCGTCCGGGCGGAGCCAGGGCAGCGTGCCGTTCTTGCGCACCTCGGCCAGGCGGCGCGCCATGCGCTGAGCCAGAGCGATGGGCATCGGCATCAGCTCCGGCGTCTCCGTGCAGGCATAGCCGAACATCATGCCCTGATCACCGGCGCCGGTGTCGTCCGCCGCCCCGTCCCGGGTCTCCAGGGCGCGGTCCACGCCCATGGCGATGTCGGGGCTCTGGGCGTGGATCGCGGTGAGGACCGCGCAGGTCGCGCCGTCAAAGCACTTGTCCGCGCTGTCGTAGCCGATTTCCGTCACGGTCCGGCGCACGATGGCGGGAATGTCCACCTGCGCCGTGGTGGTGATTTCACCCATCACCTGAACGATGCCGGTGGTCGCGAAGGCCTCGCAGGCCACCCGAGCCTGGGGGTCCTGGGCGATGATCGCGTCCAGGATCGCGTCGCTGACCTGGTCGCAGAGCTTGTCCGGATGCCCTTCGGTGACGGATTCAGAAGTGAAGATGGTTCTCATGGGGTGTGCTCCTTTCGCTCCGGAAGAATGAAAAAACCGTCGGCTGCACAGCGGCCAGACGGGAACAATCTCACGATCGCTTCCTTATCTGTCAGCGCGCCCTGCGCCGGATGCTCCTCCGGGCCGTGGCTGTGCCGCGCTGCGGGATTTGGCACCTTGCGGTTTCCCGCCGGTTGCCGTGGTTTCATCGGGCCCATCCCTCCGCCACTCGTGATAAGGGTATTCAGTTGACATGGGGCAGTCTATCACAGATCGCCGCCCGCGTCAAGTGCTTGACAAGGAGAATGCTTCGGGGTACGCTGTAGGCGGAGGTGTTTGCCGTGATTCTGTTTCTCACATCCTCGCCCTGCGACGACGAGGGCGCCCGCGGATTTGGGATCCCCTTTATATATTGGAAGAAAAACGGCTTTGCCGATGCCTTGAAAGCCCGGGTCCCCGCCGGCGCCGAGGGGGTCATGCTCGCCGCCTATCCGGCGGAGCACGAGCGGAACGATGCCATGGCGGCCGACTTTGCCGCCGCTTTCGACGCCCTCGGCTGTCCCCTGCGGCGCATGCGGATGCTGGACGACCGCCTGTCCCCGGCGCAGATCCGCCAGGCCGTCCGGGAAAGCCGGGTGGCGCTGCTCTCCGGCGGCCATGTGCCCACGCAGAACGCCTGGTTCTCCGCCATCGGCCTGCGGGAAGCCTTCCGGGACTACGGCGGCGTGATCATGGGCATCAGCGCCGGCTCCATGAACTGCTGCGCCACGGTCTACGCCCAGCCGGAGGAGCCCGGGGAGGCCGTAGATCCGGACTACAGGCGTTTCATCCCCGGCCTGGCGCTGACGGACGTCATGATCCTCCCCCACTACCAGATGGTGAAGGACAACCGGGTGGACGGCCTCCGGCTTTTTGAGGACATCTCCGTTCCGGACAGCCGCGGCCGGGTGTTCTATGCCATCCCGGACGGAAGCTATGTGCTGCAGGAGAACGGGCACGCCGTGCTCTGCGGCGAGGGCTGGGAGCTGCGGGACGGGCAAATGCAAAAATGCTGCCGCGAGGGCAGCACGCTGACGCTCCGCGAAGGCCCCGTCACCGGGGAAGCGGCAGAGTGATCAGGGATTTCAGGCCGTAGGTGCGCTTCATCATGCCGTCCAGGTTGCCATACTCGCTCACGGTGATCTCCGGAATGTCCAGCCGCTCCATGCAGGCCAGCAGGATGCAGATGCCGTGCACCACGATGTCGGCGCGGCTGGGCTGCAGGCTGTGGATCTCCATGCGCTGGGGCACGGTCAGCGCCGCCAGCCGATGCGCCTGCTCCCACACGGCCGCCCGGGGCAGGCGCGTGCCGTGCATCACCGTCCGGTCCGTCCAGTCCACGTCCCGCACCAGGGCACTCAGGCAGGTGAAGGTCCCGCCGGTGCCCCGCCAGCATGCCGGCGCGCGCCACGCCTTCTGCCCGGCGAGGGTATCGTCCAGCACGCCGGCCGCGGCCTGGATCGCCCCGGGCAGATCCGCCGGGCTGTCGATGGCGATGAGGCGGTTCAGGCGCACGGCCCCCATCTGACAGGAGACGGCGCTGCGGACCTGCATGCCCTCCCCGAGCACCACCTCGGTGGACCCGCCGCCGATGTCGATGACGCCGCAGTCTCCGCCGTCGGAAGCGCCGATGAAGGACAAGGCTGCTTCCTCATCCCCGGAGCAGACCAGCAGGTCCGCCCCGGTTTTTTCGCGGATCAGCGCCGCGAATTCGTCCGCGTTTACCGCGTCCCGGGTGGCGGAGGTTGCGAACACCGTCAGCGCCTCTGCGCCCCGCGCCCGGGCCCGCGCCGCCATCTCTCCGGCCGCGCCCGCGGTGGTCGCCATGCTCTCCCGGCTCAGCCGCCGCTGCGTGTCCAGGCCCGCGAAAAGACGTGTTGCCGCCCGTTCCCGGCCCAGGCGCACCCCCGTATCCCCGCTGATCTGCGCCGTCAGCATCCGCACCGAGTTGGATCCGATCCCGATCACCGCCGCGATTCTCTCTGCCATGCCGCTCCTCCGCTTCTGTCCCGGTCCCGCCTGTGTGCAAAAAAGGCCGCGGCAAGCCACGCCGCAGCCGTCTGCGCTATCGCTCCGAGTCCGCCGTCAGCACCCGCCGCTCTTCGGTCAGCCTCTGCCACTCCGCCTCGGTGTAGCAGTCCAGCTGCTCGGGGTTCTCCACATGAAAGATCAGCTCGCCCTCCCGGATCATGCCCTCCTTGCGGGCTTCCGCCTCAATATAAGCGTTCTTGCCCACGCTGTCCAGGCGGCTCTGTTCCTCGGCCAGCGCCTGCTCGGTGATGGACAGGCTCGTCTGCTTGTCCTTCTCGACGCTTCTGCTGTTCACTGCAGCGTTTCTGCCCGTGGCAACAAAGACGATCATCATGCCGACCGCCAGAATCACCGCCAGCACAGCGACCGGCCAGCGAACCTGAATTTGCCGCAGTCGTTCCCGCATGTCCGTTCCTCCCCGTTCCGGATGTATCCTGATTTCGAGAAAGCCGTCCCGAATTCCTGCACGGTTTTTCATTTTCCGGCGATGTCCATCGCCGGAGCAGCCTCCCGCTCCGCCATCCAGGCAAAGATCTGCCGCGCGGCGGAAAGCGCCGTATCCCGGTCGCCCTCCTGCTCGGCCACCAGGCACAGGGCCAGGGGCATGTCGTCCGCCGTCATGCAGCCCAGGAACCAGCTGTCCGCCCCGGAGGGACCGGCGATGCCGATAACGCCGTCCGGCAGGCCGGCCGGGGTGAGCGCCCGCAGGCCTTCACAAACCCGGGCGGCCTCCTCTGGTGTCATCACCCAGCGGTATTCCGCGGCGGTAAAGGACAGCCGCTGCGCGCCGCCCGGCCCCGTCACCCGCAGCAGCAGCCGGGGCTCCATCATCAGCCCGCCGTTGGCAACGGCGGCCGCGGTCATGCACAGGTGAACCGGCGTGGCCCGGACCCCGCTCAGTTCCTGCGGCGCCGTTCCGGCGGGATAAGTCGAGTTGAGCACCACCAGGTCCCGGAAGAGAAAGTTGTCGCCGAAGCCGAAGCGCTCCGCCCAGGCCCGCAGCCGTTCCGCGGACACGCGCCCGAGCATGTCCCCAAGCGTGCCGCCGGCGGACTCACCGTTTTCGGAGAGCGCAGCCAGGATCACCGGTGCAAGCGCGGGGCCGGGGCTGTACACGCCCTGCACCGCCCGGTTCAGGGCGGGGGCGCCGGCACCGCGCAGATCCTGCGGGTCGTTTGGGTCAAAGGACGGCAGGCTCACCGCCGCCAGGATCTCCCCGGTCTGCCAGTTCATCACCACCGCCGCGCCACGGGGGTCCTCCGGATCACAGGCCTGCCGCAGCGCCTCCGAGAGCGCCGTGGTCAGCGGCGCCGACACGTTCAGCTGCACCGTGTCGCCCCTGCGCGCCTCGCCGGAGCGCAGGTCCGCGATCCGCTCCCAAAGCGTTGCCCGGAAGCCGTACAGATAACTGCTCTGGAAGCTCTCCACGGCGTTGGCCACATGGTTGGCCGTGTCCCCCAGCAGGTGCACCATCGCACGCCGGGCGGCCTCGTCCGCCTGATAAACCCGCGCGCCGTCCGCGTCCGTGGTTGCCAGCACCGTGCCGTCGCGGTCGAGGATGTCCCCGGCGATGACGGACTGCTTCTGGCTGCTGACGCGGGAATTCTTGCTGTAGGCAAACCAGCGGCTGCCGTTGGTCAGGTAGGTGTACCCGCCGTAGACCACCAGCCCGCCGAAGAGCGCAAAGACCAGCAGGGCGAGGAGCTTGTAGCGGATCCGCTGCCGTTTCACAGGCCCGCCCCCTCTCCCAGGTAGGCCAGGCGGGCATCCTCGCGCAGATCGTCCTCGTTGAGGCTGGAGACCCCCTGGATCAGCCCGATCAGGCACATGCTCGACAGCAGCGAGCTGCCGCCGTAGCTGACAAAGGGCAGCGTGACGCCGGTGAGCGGGATCAGCTTGATCACGCCGCCGATGATGACGAAGGTCTGCAGGCCCAGCATCAGCGTCGCGCCCATGGCCAGCAGGCCGTGGAAGCTCCGCCGCGCCGCCATGGCCACCGTCGCCCCGCGCCAGACCAGCGCCACATACATCGCCAGCACACACACGGCAAAGATCAGCCCGAACTGCTCGCAGATCACCGCAAAGATGAAGTCGTTGCGGTACTCGGGAATGCGCGTGGGGTCTCCGAGTCCCAGCCCCACGCCGAGCAGGCCGCCGGAGGCGATCGCCATCAAGCCCTGGGCGATCTGGTAGCCCGCGTTCTCATAGTCCGCCCAGGGGTTGCGCCACACCGCCACCCGGCGGCGGACATGGGCGAACATCCGGTAGCCCAGGAAGGCCGCGCCGGCCCCGCCGGCCAGGCCGGCCCCCAGCACCGCAAAGGAGCCGCAGGAGGCGAAATACATCAGCAGCGCCACGCCGTAGTAGAGCAGGGCCGTGCCCAGGTCCTTCTGCAGCATCAGCAGCCCCAGGCAGACCACCGCGAAGGGGAACCAGATCCAGAAGCGCCGGCGGGACATGAAGGCCGCCAGCACGATCAGCATCAGAATCTTCACCGCCTCGCTCGGCTGAAAGGAGACGCCCGCCACGCGGATCCAGTTGCGCGCGCCGTTGATCTCCGTCCCCATCAGCAGCGGCAGGGAGAGCAGCAGCAGGGAGAGCGGGATCAGCATCCGGGAGAGGCGCCGGCCGGAGCCGCTGAGGCGCACCACCCAGATGCACACGCCCATGGCGGCGATGCCGATGCCGTAAAACGCCATCTGACTGTAGGCGTCCGACGGGCTGGTGTCGTAGAGCACCAGCACGCCCAGCGCGCAGAGAAAGTTGGTCAGAGACAGCAGCAGCCGGTCCGAGGGGAAGAGCAGCGGCAGCACATTGGAGCCCAGCCAGATCATGGCCGGGACCGTCACCGCCAGCAGAAAGCCCTGATAGGCCATGTCCCGCAGGCCCAGGAGCAGAAACGCGCTGAAAAAGAAGAGCATCACGGCCCAGACCAAGCCCTTGCCGGCCCGACGTGCCTTGTCCTCCTTCCGGTTCCGTCTCACCCCCGCACCTCCTCATTGCCGTACGCGCTTCCCGCCTCATCGGGGCGCGCGGGGACCGCGCCGTAGCGCAGCGCCGCGGCCGGCGTGTCCTCCGCCAGGGCGGGCCGAAGTTCACCCGCAAAGCCCACGAAAAACCGCATGCAAAGCGCGGCCTCCCCCACCTCCAGCACGCTGCCGTGCGCCAGCGCGGCGGGGCGTTTGCGGGCGCTGCGGGCCGTCACCGGCACGCCGTCGATCCGGCAGATCTGGCGGAAGCCCGGCTCGATCACCAGCCTCCCGGCGGACTCGTAGCGGAAATAGATGTGCTCCCGCGCCACGCCGGGCACGGGCACCGTGATGTCGCAGGTGCGCGCGCTGCCCAGCACGCCCTCCCGGGGCACCGGCACCGACATGCCGCTCTGCAGTTCATCGCTGCCGGCGAGCACCGCAAGCTCGCCGATCATCCCCGCGTCCGGCAGGCTGCGCAGCCGCCGGTGCTTCGCCTGCCGGTCCTTGCGCAGCCAGCGGAACGTCCGCCAGACGATCAGCGCGCCCAGCAGCGCAAACCAATAGCGCATCGCGTAAGCCACAACCTGATAGACATCCGGAGCCATCGCGTGCGTCTCCTCTCCAAAACCATGAAAACCCGGTGCGCCTTCCGCGCCGGGTGTCAGTGCCTGTCCTTGCGCATCAGATGCCGGAGCCGCCCGGAGATGCTCCTTGAATTCCGGTAGGCCTCGTTGGCCTTGAGCAGCTCGGCCCGGTAGTGAATGTTGGCCGCGTCCATCCGCACAGCCTCCCGGTAGGACTGCTCGGCGGACTCGAACTGATCCATGGCCATGAGGATCGCGCCCTGGGTCGCATACCAGGAGGCGTCCCGCGACGTGGCCCGGAGCATCTGGTGCAAAGCGTTCTCGGGCTCGCCCTGTTTGAGCAGCTGATTGGCCAGGGTCACGGCCTCTCCGCAGCTGAGGAGGTTCCGCTTCCAGGCCGGCGCGTTCTCCAGCGCCCGCAGCGCTTCCTCATAGGCCCGGTTCAGGGCCACCATGCGCCGGGTGGCCTCCGCACGAGCCTCCTCGTCCTGGAACTGGTCCGGATGGCAGGCCATGGCCTTTTGATGATACGCGCGCCGAAGCTCCGCCTCGGTGACGGTGTCCTCCACCCCCAGGAGAATGAACGGATCGGTCACGGCCCACACCCCCTTTCTCATCCGCGCCGGCGCGGCTCACTCGATCGGCTCGCGGCGGATCACCGCGCCCAGGGAGCGCAGCTTGTCCTCGATGTGCTCATAGCCCCGGTCAATGTACTCCGGCTCGTAGATCTCGGTCTCCCCCTTGGCCATCAGGCCGGCCACCAGCAGGGCGGCGCCCGCCCGCAGGTCGGTGGTGGTAACCGGCGCGCCGTAGAGCGTCGGGACACCCTCGATGATGGCCGTGCGATCCACCACGCGGATGTTGGCCCCCATGCGCACGAGCTCGTCCATGTGCTTGAAGCGGGACTCGAAGATCGTCTCCTGAATGATGCTGGTGCCGTGGGCCGTGGTCAGCAGCGCGCTCATGGGCTGCTGCAGGTCCGTCGGGAAGCCCGGGTAGACCTGGGTCTTGACGTTCACCGCCCGGTGCGCGCCGTTCATGCGCACGCGGATGGCGTCGTCGGAGTCCGTCACCCGCACGCCCATCTCCAGGAGCTTCGCCGTCAGGGCCTCCATGTGGGTGGGGATGCAGCCGGAGATTTCCACGTCGCCGTGGGTGGCGGCGGCCGCGATCATCAGCGTGCCGGTCTCGATCTGGTCGGGGATCACGGCGTAGGTGGTGCCGTGCAGCCAGCTCTCGCCCTTGATGCGGATGGTGTCCGTGCCTGCGCCCTTGACCCTCGCGCCCATGCTGTTGAGGAAGTTGGCCAGGTCGACGATGTGCGGCTCCTTGGCGGCGTTGTGCAGCACGGTGGTGCCCTGGGCCTTGCAGGCCGCGAGCATCACGTTGATGGTGCCGCCCACCGTCACCACGTCGAAGAACACGTCCCCGCCGGTGAGCTCCTCCGCGTCGGCAAAGATGGCGCCGCCCCGCTCCTCGGTCCGGGCCCCGATGGCGTTGAAGCCCTTCAGGTGCTGGTCGATGGGCCGGGTGCCGATCTTGCAGCCGCCCGGGAAGGCCACCTCCGCCTTGCCCTGGCGGCCCAGCAGGGCGCCGATCAGGTAGTAGGAGGCGCGCAGGCGCTGCGCGTCGCGGTATCCCACCTGGCAGCCGTGGGCCGTCCGGGGATCGACGCGCATGAACGCGCCCGGCTCGTAGTCCACCTCCGCGCCCAGGGAGCGCAGGATGTCCACCAGCGCCCGGACGTCGTCGATGTCCGGCAGGTTTTCGATCGTGCAGGGCTCGTCGCACAGCAGGGTGGCCGGGATCACCGCCACCGACGTGTTCTTGCCGCCGCTGACCCGCACGACCCCTTCCAGGGGCATGCCGCCGGAGATCATCATTTTCTCTTTACCGGACATGCTTGTTTCTCCTTCCGCCGTCGCGCTGCGGCTGAGTCGGGGTCACGGACCGATTTCGTATGCTTCCGCCTGATCGGAGAAGCCGAAGGCCAGCACCTCCGCCTGGGCCCTGCCCTTGGGATCGGTGCTCACCACCTCGTTGAGCTGCTCGCCCATGAACGCGAACACCGCGCTCTGGCCGCCGTCGAGGTTGACGGCGATCGTGCAGCCCCGCTCGATCATCATCTCGGTCAGCTTCGTCATCTGCACACCCTTGGAGCGCTTCACGCGGCCCTCGCACAGCAGGGCCACATAGTGGCCGGGCTCCACCATGCCGAAGGCATAGCGCGGGTTGTAGCTCCCGTAGGCGGTCTTCAGGTACTCCGTGGGCTGGCCGTCCCGGACCAGGCAGGGGCCGAAGCAGAACACGTTGGCCGCCCCGGCATCCAGGTAATCCTGCGCGCTCATCTCCGTGCTCGGGTGGCTCTCGATGCGCCCGTCCGGGAAGAAGGCCAGGGTCTCGTAGTTGGGCATGGTGGGCGGATTCTTCCGGGGTTCGTCGAAGAAGATTTCACCGTTGCGGACCTCGATGCCCGTGGGATAGGTCTGCTTGATGCGGTAGGTGTAGTAGTCCGTGCTGGTCGCAAAGGCCACCCGGTTCTCCGAGGCGATGTTCCGGACAAACTTGTGCGTGCTCCGGGGGTGCTCCGGGTCCGCGAACACGGTCACCGGCAGCACGCCGTTTTCCACATCGCAGCGGATATCCGCCTCAAAGAAGTAGAAGGGATGCTTCTTGTCCGGCACCTCGTAGCCCCGGCGCACCACGATGTGCCAGCCGGTACTGATGTAGACGTACAGCCCCCGCTCGTCGCTGGAGAAGACGAACTCGCCCGCATCCAGGAAGCCCTTGGCGTTGAGCGGCGGCAGGATCGCGGCCAGCTCCGGGTCTTCCTCCACCCAGGCGCCGGCCGGCTGCTCCGTTGTCTCCGGCTGCGCCGGGCTCTCCGCGGATTCCGGCGCTTCGGTGACGGCCGGCTCCTGCGGCACCTCGGCGGTCTCGGCGGTCACCGGCTCCTCGGAGCCGCCGGCCTCCTCCGTTTCCGCATCAGGCACTGCTGCCGCGGGCGTTTCTTCCGCCAGGTTCTCAAAGAAGTCGCCGCCCTTCACATCCGGGCCCACCGTGGAGGCGTACAGGCCGAAGAGGTGGTTGTCATACTTCACGCCCTCGTCGTCCACGCTCATGCCGCTGGCCTTCTGGGAGACATGCATGGTGCGGTAGACCTCGTCGGCAAGCTCCCCGCCGGTCTTTCCGTCAAAGGACGCCAGCGCGGCATCCCAGTCGAAGCGGGCGCTGTTCTCCGGCCACAGGTGCACATACAGCTTGTCAGCCTGCCAGGCGCCGTATCGCGCCGCGGACTCCGGGTACGCGGACGTGTCCGCGGTTTGGCTGAAGACCTCGGTCACCGCGGCGGCCAGGATCTTGTGCATCGGGTGGCCGTACTCGCCCTCCAGGTCCTGGGCCACGATGACCCGGGGCTTCACCCGCCGGATCACCTCCGCCGTCCAGGCTTCGATTTTCTCTTCGCCGCCCATGATCCGGTACTGTTCCTTGAGGCTCTTCTGCCAGCTGTCGCCGAAGGGCCCGATGACCGGGTAATTGCGCACGCCCAGGGCCCAGAGACCGTTGAGCAGCTCCGAGCGCCGGGTCTCGTTGGAATACGTCATGTAGGCCACGGCCACGCGCCGCCCCTGGTCCACCGCAGTGGGGATCGCGCCGCCGAAGAAGATCAGCTCGTCGTCGGGGTGTGTGCTCATGAACAGGATGTCCGCGTTCTCCAGCGGTGCCTCCCAGCGCTGCACCCAATCCGGCACCTCGCCCTCGGAGAAGGCGTAGACCTGGTTGAAGCCCAGCACCTGCCGGGTGTCGGTCGGCACCCAGACCCGCACGGAGTCCGCCCCGCCTGGGATCTCGAAATAGGCGTGATAATACGCGGGGTCCCCCGTCGCCACGGTCTCCCAGCCGCTGCCCTTGGGCACCTGGATCTCATAGGCGTCCGGCATCTGCTTGAAGCACAGATACAGCCCGTGGATCGGGGTCTTCGACGGCGCGATGAAGGTCAGATAGTTGTGCTTCGCCGCATGGGTATACCAGTAGTTGGTATACTTGCCGTTGGTCATCTGGGTGTACTTGAACTTGGTGGCGGAGGACTTGAACCTGCACTGGTTCGTGATGTCCTGCGCTTCCTCCGCGCAGGCCAGCCCCGCGGCAAGCACCAGCGCCAGCGCCAGCAGCGCCGCGCCAAGCCATTTTTTCATTTACGTTTCTCCTTCGGTTTCGGCTGATGCCTGCGCGGCGGGGACCAGGTCCCAGGGGTCCTCCCGCGTTCCGCTCCCGCCGGCAATGGTATAGCTGCCCGCGGCCAGATACACCGAGGGCCGCACGCCCTCGTTGTCGCGCCCCACCTCGATGTGGCCGACAGTGCCGTTGGCCTTGGTGCAGTTGGCGTGCCGCTTGTCCGAGCCGGACTGCGTCCGCGTCCAGTAGGGGCTGATGCCGCCCCGGGCCTCGGAATACACAAAGAGCCGCTTCTCCGCCACCGAGATGTTGGCCGTGTCCGCGGCGTTGCGGATGCGCGCCTTGGGGTTGGGGTATTCCGACTCGGGGTATCCGTTGTCCGCAATCGCCCACGGAGTGCCCCAGGCGCGCACGCCGGGGTTCTCCGCGATCTTCCGCGGATTGCTGGAGTCCCGCAGGGTCACGCCCAGGCCGATGTCCCGGTTGTTCAGGTCCGACGTGGCCGGGATGAACACCCGCCCGAAGTTCTCATAGGGAACCAGGGCTGCCAGCTCCGCCTGCGTAAAGGCCTGCGCCGCGAAGTCGGTGTTCAGATACCGGCAGAGCTCGGTCTGCGCAAAGTCGCCCTTGAACACGTCCCGGTACTCCTTCAGGTCTGTGTGCATCGCCCGGGCGAAGAGCACATACTCGCTCAGCAGCCAGGCCTTCCCGTCCTCCACCGTCAGCACGCGCCAGAGAATGGGCTCGACCCCGCCGTCCGCCTGCTGCGGGTAGCGGCCGAAGCGCACATAGACATAGCCTTCGTCCTTCGCGTACCCGCGCAGCGCGTCCTCGGCCGCGGCGCAGCCCGCCAGCAGCGCCAGCAGCAGCGCCGCGCACAGGACCCGTCTGATCATTCGTGCAGGCATGTCAAAACCTCCAGCCTTGTGGTTCACAAAGCATTTTAACACAAGATGTAGCGCATGTCAATTCAGGTGTGATAAAGCTTCTTGCTGTGATAGACCGGCTCGCAGGTCAGGTTGACGCCCAGCTTTTTGAAGACGCCCACGTCCACCTGCGACAGGATGACCGAGGAGTGGACCTCAAGGCTCGCGAGCTTCGGCAGCATCGCATAGGCGGCTTTGGCGCTCTCGTTTTCCGAGGCAGCCAGGGCCAGGGCGATCAGGATCTCGTCGATGTGCAGCAGGGGGTTGTGGTTGCCCAGGTAGCGGACCTTCAGCTCCATGATCGGCTCGATCACCTCCGGCGCGATGAGCTTGATGGCGTCGTCGATGCCGGCCAGGTACTTGAGCGCGTTGAGGATCAGCGCGGAGGAAGCGCCCAGCAGCGGGCTGGTCTTGCCGGTGAGCACCGTGCCGTCGGGCATCTGCATGGCCGCGGCAGGTCCGCCCGTCTCGGCAGCCCGCACATTGGCCGCGGCCACCACCGGACGGTCCGCCACGGTGATGCCCGCCTTCTTCATCAGGAATTCGATCTTGGTGACGGGCTCGTCCCCAGCATTGCCCTTGCGGCGCTCGCACAGGGCGTCGTAATAGCGGCGGATGATCTCCTGCTTCGCCGCCTCACGGCAGACGCCGTCGTCCACGATGCAGCTGGCGATCATGTTGACGCCCATGTCCGTGGGGCTCTGGTAGGGGCTCTCGCCGAAGATGCGCTCGAACATGGCCTTGAGCACCGGGAAGGCCTCGACGTCGCGGTTGTAGTTGACATAGGTCTCCCCGTAGGCCTCCAGGTGCCACGGGTCGATCATGTTCACGTCGCGCAGGTCCGCGGTGGCGGCCTCGTAGGCCAGGTTCACCGGGTGGTTGAGGGGCAGGTTCCAGATCGGGAAGGTCTCGAACTTGGCATAGCCCGCCTGAACGCCCCGCTTCTGCTCGTGATAGAGCTGGCTGAGGCAGGTCGCGAGCTTGCCCGAGCCCGGGCCTGGGGCGGTGACCACCACCAGCGGCCGGGTGGTCTCGATGTAGTCGTTGCGGCCGTAGCCCTCGTCGCTGACGATCAGAGCCAGGTTGGAGGGATAGCCCTCGATGGGATAATGCCGGTAGGTGCGCAGGCCCAGGGCCTTCAGCTTTTTCTCATAGGCCACGGCGGAGGGCTGGCCGCGCCAGCGGGTCAGCACCACGCTGCCCACGTACAGGCCGTTGGCGACAAAGGCGTCCACCAGCCGCAGCAGGTCCATGTCGTAGGTGATGCCGATGTCCCCGCGGACCTTGTTCTTCTCAATGTCATCCGCGTTGATGGCGATGACGATCTCGGTCTGGTCCCGCAGCTGCTTGAGCATGGTGATCTTCGAGTCCGGAAGAAAGCCCGGCAGCACCCGGGAAGCGTGAAAGTCGTCGAACAGCTTGCCGCCGAACTCCAGATACAGCTTGCCGAACTTGGCGATGCGCGCCATGATGTGCTCCGACTGGGTTTTCCGGTACAGGTCCTTGTCAAATCCGATCCTGGCCTCCATGAACTCCCCCGCCTTTCAGAAAAATCAGAACGGATTATACCACAAGGCCCCGGCGGAGACAATGGATAATCTGTGAAAAACACCGGCAGCACTGTACTCTTCCGCCGGCCGCTTTGCAGAAGCCCTTACCGGCCCACCTGGCCGGACTCTATCGGGATCACAGTTTTTTATCCCACGCCCTGTACTTGATTTATAATACTTAACTGAGAATGGTATGAAAACCTGTGCCGGAAGGTAAAGGAGCCGCACATGAAAAAATCGGTTCTGAACGGCAGGCCCCACCCCAGCGGAGCCACGGCCGATATCATCAGTCCATCATGGAATACCGGGGCGTGAGAAACGCCGGCATCTTCACCGTCAATGGCGAAGAGAACAAATCCGAAAAAAGCGGCAGGAATGCTATGCCTTTGGCCGAAATCTTATATGAATGCGTTCCTGAAGCAAACTGTCCATGATTCGGAGGTCATGAGCATGAGATACCGCGTCAACAAAAGAACCGGCGACCGCATCAGCGAGATCGGTCTTGGATCTGCCTACATGCCGGAAGTTCCGCTCTCTCAGGCCATTCCGGCCCTGCGCCGGGCATATGAGAGCGGCATCAACTATTACGACCTGGCGGCCGGCGATGGCAAAGCCTTCCCGATGTACGGCGAAGCCTTTGCCGATGTGCGTAAAAACATCCTGTACCAGATCCATTTCGGAGCAGATTATTCCAAGGGCACCTACGGCTGGTCCCTGGACCTGGACACAATCAGGCGCTCCATTGACCGGCAGCTGGCAGAACTGCGCACGGACTATATTGATTACGGCTTCATCCACTGCCAGGACGAGTTTTCCGACTGGGAGAACTATCAGAAAAACGGCGTATTCGCTCATATCCTCCGGCTGAAGGAGCAGGGCGTTGTCCGGCATCTCGGGCTGTCCTCCCACACGCCTGCTGTGATCCAGCGCATCATGGATGACGCGCCGATCGACATGCTGATGTTCTCCGTCAACCCCGCCTACGACTACGGGCAGGGCGAGTTCGCCAACGGCAGCGCGGATGAGCGGGCAGCGGTCTATCGCCGGTGCGAGGCGGAAGGCGTGGGCATCTCGGTGATGAAGCCCTTCTCCGGCGGGCAGCTGCTCAGCGCGGAGCAGTCGCCCTTCGGTCAGGCGCTGACACCATATCAGTGCATCCGCTACGCCCTGGACAGACCCGGCGTGCTGACGGTGCTTCCCGGCGCGCAGAGCGCCCAGGAAGTGGAAACGCTGCTCCGTTATGAGGATCAGCCGGAGGAAGCCGTCGATTATTCCGTCATCGGCTCCTTCGCTCCGCCGCAAGCCTGCGGGAAGTGCGTCTATTGCAACCACTGCAAGCCGTGTCCCGCAGGGATCGACATCGGTCTGGTCAACAAGTACTACGATCTGGCAAAAGCCGGTGACCCTCTGGCAGTGGAGCATTACAAAACACTGGAGAAGAACGCCGCCGATTGTGTCCGGTGCGGCCACTGCGACAGCCGCTGCCCATTCTCCGTACGCCAGAGCGAGCGCATGCAGGAGATCCACGTCTTCATGGAAAAACAGTAAACCAGAGTTCTGTATCCATGCCGCGTCAAAAGCCTGCATGATCCAATAAACTCCGTTTGCCATTCTCCCCGTCGCGGCTTCAATCAAGCCCGGAACGGGGAGACCTTATTATGCGGCTGACAAAGGGTTGCGTCCTGCCGGCGTTTTTGTGCGCCAGGGAACCACTTCCGCCCCGGCTACTGAAGCCGGTATTCGCCAAATGATCAAGGAAACAGACGGGGATACCGCCAGCCCATACAGTCCGGGCCGACGATTTCCGCCACGCGCCTGAAGCTGTCCAGCACCTTCAGCTTGTTCGGCACATGCGGCTCGATCTCCCTGCCGTAGGGCGTGATGGTCACATACCAGAACTGATGAAAGGGCTTCAGCAGCGCCATGTATTTCAGCATTGGCTCCGGATTCTTGGTACAGAAGCCGATGCAGTCCTCACGTCCGGCGTCAGGCGATAGTGGGTGACGCTCTGGGGATTGTAGGGATTGCGCACCAGCACAAAGCCTTCTCTCAGCCTGTTGGCAAACCAGCCGGCGTAAAAGGCCGGAATATCCGTTCGCTGGCCTGTATGACTATCACTGAACTATGCAACAAGCGCGCCAAAACCTGGGAAGCGGCAAAGGCATTCCCGGATTCCCACCGCAATGCTGACGGTTTCCTCTCCGCAGAGGATGACGCCACCTAGTAACACCGAATTGGAGGAATTTATAACACCTATGGCTCTGCCAGACTAAACAAATCATTGAAATTAAAACAACTGATTGATTATTGAATCTGCGCTCCATTTTTTATATAATGGAATCACACCGGTGAATGAACAACAAAGGAGCCAGATCATGATGAGGCTGGGAGAAAAGATTAAGGAACTCCGTCTACATAATGGAAGAACACAGGATGCGTTCGCCGGAGAGCTGGGCGTAACGGCACAGGCTGTGTCCCGCTGGGAAAAAGGGATTTGCTACCCAGATATGGAGATGATCCCTTCCATTGCAAACTACTTTGGCGTATCTATCGACGAGCTCTTCGGATATGACAACGAAAGAGCTGCGAAGATCGCCGCCTTGGCAGACAAGATTGAGATGATGATAAACCAAAACAACGGTAAGGATGTCAACATGGACGAATGCGTCTCTTTGGCGCGGGAAGCTCTGATCGAGTTTCCTGGGAACGAAAGACTTACCTTCCTTCTTGCTTCAGCGCTTTTCACGGCCGGATATGTCCGCTATGGGGAGCACCATATTGACGATGAAGATGGCTACAGTGTCTATGATACCAAACGGCACAGGAAATACGCTGAATGGCAGGAAGCTATGAAGCTGTACGAGAAGCTACTCTTGTCGCTTCAGGATGGAGCCATGCGGCAGCAGACGGTTATCAATCTATCTCAACTGTACAAGAATACAGGTGAACACGAAAAGGCGCTGATGCTTGCGGAATCCGCGCCGGATGCCACGGCTTCCAGGCTATTTCTGAGGATCAAGGCTTTTGAGGGGAAAGAAGAGATTGCCGCCTGCGGAGAAACGCTGCTGGATACAGTTCTGCACAGCACGGAGCTGATTGAAAACATTGTACTGACAGATCGGCATATGCCGCCACAGACCGCTGTGGATATGCTCAGGAACGCCGTCATGATGTTTGATCTTGTGTGCACAGGCAGCGATTATGGGAAGTTCAACGCTTGGCTGGCCTGCCTTCATATGCTCCGCTCGTATTACCTGTGGCTTGCGGAAGACAGGGACGGCGCATTTGACGCAATGGATGCCGCGCTGAATCATGCATCTGCATATGACAATCTGCGTGATGATTGCCCCGAATACTTCACATCACCACTGCTGTGCCATGTGAAAATACATGCTGACACTATGCCAGAAAACAACCGTTTTGCGGCAGAATTGCCGGAAGTCTGGCCGTGGTGGGATGTTCCCAAGCGTGATGCTGTCCGGTCAGAAATGCAGGCCGATCCGCGATGGGCAGCTTGGATTCAAAGAGCAAGCACAGCCAAGACTGTCTGAAATCTGGTATAATGCATACAAGCAAACAAACTCAGCCTCGTTCAACACGAACGGGGCTATTCTTTTGCCCTGCGGAAGGAGGTGACCGCCTGTGATCTGTATTTACGAAGTCAACACAATATCCTGGCATGGCAACGGCCTGTGCATTCTCCAGCCTTCCTCCTGCACGGTACTGTCATACGATTCACGGGTACTGGTATACGATGCAGGGTTACTACTATATAGGCATCCATCACCCGACAGGGTCAATGGTGCCGCGGCGGATCATCCTGTCCGCCAGCTCCGCCATCTGCATGTCCGTTTCCTGACAGTTCCTGTTGACCCACGCGCGGATCATGCCCGCGCAGCCGAAGACCGCAAAGCTGTAGCGATAGTCGAACTCCTTTTCACTGACGCCGCCGACCTGATCCCCCCAGATCTCGCGGCACCTCTCCCGGATGGCCTCAAACAGCCGGTGGAGGAAATTCATGTCGCCATTGGGGCTGAGCAGCACGCGGCACATCTCCTGATTTTCACTGATAAAGTGAAACA
>CAMKAE010000017.1 GCA_946410395.1 uncultured Clostridia bacterium | reverse complement strand
TTCGAGCCCTGCGGGCTGACGCAGCTGATCGCCATGCGCTACGGCACGGTGCCGATCGTGCGCGAGACCGGCGGCCTGAAGGACACGGTGGAGCCCTACAACGCCTACACCGGCGAGGGCAACGGCTTCACCTTCGACCGCTATCAGGCGGACCTGCTGCTGGACGCGGTCCGGCGGGCCGAGCGGGTCTATTATGACGAGCGCGACCGCTGGGACGCCATTGTCGCACGCGACATGGAGAAGGACGTGTCCTGGGCGCATTCCGCCGACCTGTACCTGAAGCTCTACGCGGAGCTGAAGGGCTGAGCCGCGTTCATACGCACAGCTTGGTCTAAAAAGCGCTGTGAGGCATTGCAACCTCACAGCGTATTTCATTGGACGCCGGCGGGCTCGATGCGCCGCAGCAGCCGGCGGCCGACGGTCTGCCAGCTGGCCATGTGCACCAGAAAGGTCACCAGCCAGGTCATGGGGTAGGACAGGAACAGCAGGTCGAAGGCCCGGGGATCCTCGGGGCCCATGGGCTGCACCACCGCCAGGATCCACACCACCCGCAGCAGGCACACGCCCGTCAGGCTGGAGATCATCGGCAGCACCGAACAGCCCACCGCCCGCAGCTGGCCCACCATGCTGTCCATCATCCCGCAGAGGAAATAGGTAGGCATGATGATGGCCATGCGCCGCAGGCCCCAGCCGATCACCGCGGCCTCCTCCTCGGGGGAGACATTGATGTAGACAGCCAGCAGCTGCCGCCCGAAGGCCCAGAACAGCAGGCCCAGGGCCAGCCCCAGCGCGGCCACGGTGCCCAGGCAGACCCACATGGTGCGCCGCACCCGGTCGGGCTTGCCGGCGCCGTAGTTCTGGCTGGCGAAGGTCAGGTCGGCCTGGTAAATGCTGTTCATGGAGGTGTAGACGAAGCCCTCCAGGGAGCCGGCCGCGCCGCTCCCCGCCATGGCCGTGGTGCCGAAGGAGTTGACCGTGGACTGGATCAGCACGTTGGAGATCGAGAACAGGCTGCTCTGCAGGCCGGCGGGCAGGCCGACGCGCAGGATGTCCAGCATCTGCTCGCGGTGGATGCGCAGGCGGCGGACATCCAGGTGCAGGGCGCCGGCGGAGCGCCGCAGGCACAGCAGCACCAGCACGCAGCTAATGCCCTGGCTGACCACGGTGGCGATCGCCACGCCCTCGACGCCCAGGCCGAAGCGGATGACCAGCAGCAGGTTGAGCAGCACGTTGGCCACGCCGGCCACGGTGAGGTACATCAGGGGCCGGCGGGTGTCTCCCACGGCCCGCAGCACCGCGGCGCCGAAGTTGTAGAGCATGTTGAAGAGCATGCCGCCGAAATAGATCTTCATGTAGAGGGTGGCCAGCGGGCCGACGCGCGCGTCGGTGTTGCCCATCAGCACCAGCAGCGGGCCGGACAGGAAAAAGCCCGCGACCCCCACCGCGATGCCGGCGATGCCCGCCAGGGCGATGGCGGTGTGCACGGCCCTGGACACGCTCCGGTCGTCCCGGGAGCCCCAGCCGCGGGCCACCGCCACGCTGGCGCCGATGCTCAGGCCCATGAACAGGTTCACCAGCAGGTTGATCAGCGCGGAGGTGGAGCTGACCGCGGCCAGGGCGTCGGCCCCGTTTTCGGCGTAGTTGCCCACCACGATGATGTCCGCCGCGTTGAAGAGCAGCTGCAGGATGCCCGTGAGCATCAGGGGCCAGGCGAAGGTCAGGACTTTGGGCAGGATGGACCCGTTGAGCATGTCGATGTCATGGCGGGAGGGCCGCTGCGCGATGCGCCGGATAAACTGCTGCATAAGGGATCGCTCCTGATCTGTCGGATAAACGGGAGGGGAAGTCAGCGGACCGCGCTGCCGGTGAACTTGAGGATGGTGACTGCCGGGGAGTTGAACAGGCGGAAGGCCGGCATGGGATAATAACGGCTGGCCCCGAGGCCGGGGGAGATGTACTGCTGGGTGGTTCCGGCCCAGCCCAGGCCTGTCAGGTTCTCGTCCGACGGGAACCAGCCCCGGTCCGGCACATAGACGGCCGGGCCGAAGGGCACGCGCCACTGTCCGGCGCAGTAGTGCCCGGCCAGGACCAGCGAGGTGTGCTGCAGGGAGAAGACGGGACTTTCCTGGCGCTCCTTGGCGGTGACGCGGCTGTAGGCCTCCGTCATGGGCGCATGGGTGACGGCGATGATGACGTCGCCGGGGTGCTTGTTGATCTCCTGCTGTGCCTGCGTGATCTCGGTCCAGCGCTCAAGCTGGTAGCGGGACACGCGCCTGCCGGCCTCGCTGCCGCGCTGCTTCACGACCTCGTCGCGCCAGTTCTCCAGCTCCCGCTCCGCGTTCATGGTGAACAGGTCCAGGGGCACGAACCACAGCCGGGCCTTGCCCTTGTTGCGGGTCACCAGATAAGGTCTGTCCAGGATGACCACCCCGCGCTCCGTCAGCCGCTCCGCCCATTCGGCGAAAGCGCTCTCGCTGCCGTGGCCGAAGGGATCCAGGTAGGACGCGTCCTCGTCGCCGGGGAGGTACAGCTTGGGGACGGCGGGGTCGGGGTTCAGCACGTCCAGCAGATCCAGCAGGGGTTCTGCCTGCCCATCGGGACCCAGCATATCGCCTGTCATCACCACGCAGCTGTAGGTTTTGCCGCTCAGCGCGCCCTTCACGGCCGCCTGCTCCCGGCCCAGCTCGGCACCGTGCAGGTCGCTCAGGTGCAGCACGCTGAAGCCGTTCAGGTCCGCGGGCAGCCCGGCCACGGTGACGCTCTCAGTCTCCAGCCGGACCCGGTTCATCATGATCAGCGCCGACAGGGCACCCAGCATGATCAGGACCAGCAGCCCGATGCCCGTCACGGCGAAAAACCGGCGGATCCGGTGCGGCCGGTGATCTGTGGCAAAAACATAATAATTCTGACGTCTCAAGCGGAGCCTCCTGGGGAGCCGTGAAGGCTGATTCTGCCATGTTCTTCCTTGACACGGGGCCGCGCCTGTGCTATCATCAAGCCAGAAAAACGCACAGACAGCCGGGATAGGAGAGGGAAGGTGATCCCGTGAAAAGGCTTTTGATTGTACTGGTGGCTGTGCTGGTGCTCTGGTGCGCCGCGGCGGACGCCGCCGATTATCAGCGCAGGATTTACCGTGACGGCCGCGAAGTGGACGTGAAGACCGTCGGCGCCTACCAGACGGTGATCCGCTCGGGCGGCAGGGAAGAGCTCGTGCCGTCGGCGGAGCTGACCTGGGAGAGCGACACCGACGTGCGCTTCGGCTATCTCTATGCCCCGAAGCGCGGAAAGGTCAACATCCGCCTGGCGCCCAAGCCCAAGGCTTCGGTGCTGGTGAAGGGCGAGACGGGCCGTTTGGTGTTCGTGATCTCCCGCGATGAGGAGTGGACCGGCATCCTCTACGACGGGCTGATCGGCTATGTGCAGAACAGCACCATCCGCCTGGTGGAGGAGCCTGAGGCGCCCAAGAGCACGGCGACCCTGAGCTATAAGGGCAATACCCGGGTCACCACCAAGGTCACGATGCGCTCGGAGGCCAACCAGTCCAGCCGCGCCGTGGTGGGCCTGCGGCCCGGCGCACCGGTCACGATCTTCAAGCTGGGAACCACCTGGTCCGAGGTCGAGGTCAGCGGCTGGCACGGCTTCGTGCTGACACAGCATCTGACGGACATCGTGCCGGTGGAGGAGAGCCTCCCGTCCGCGGAGGAGGACACCCCGCCCGACGACGGCATACCCGAGCTGGATACCACGGATACCATCGTGGAGGAAATCAACCTCGACTGACGCGCAAGGTCTCAAAAGCCCCGGGGTTCCGGGGCTTTTTGCTTACGCCTGCAGTTCCTCCGCGCAGACCAGCAGCTTGTCGTGGTAGGTGATGCGCACCGACGCGCCTTCCGCAAAATCCGGGACCTGCCTGAGCACATCCAGGTAGAAGCGGCGGTCATAATCCCAGCCCTTCTCATCCTGAAGGATCAGGCTCACGGTGCGGCACTTCACGCCGTCCACCTCGGAGATCTCCTCCGAGACGCCGCCCCAGCGCCCGTCCACCGTGTGGGTCCGGCCGCGGAGCACGTTGATGAGGTGCTTTTTGTAGTCCGTCAGGGGCTTGAGCGCCAGACCCCACCAGGTCAGGGCCCAGATGCCGATGACGGCGGACAGGATGTAGATCGCGATCTCATAGGGGACGGCGCCTGACAGCCGGACCGCGAGCCGCGCATCCGACCCGATCAGCCGGGCCCGGCTCACCGCCGCGTACACCAGCCCTGCCGTCAGCAGCGCCGTCACGCCCCACAGAATCGCCCGCCGGATGCCCAGCTGCCGGTTCAGCGCGGTGAGTTCTTCCTCGCGGTACATTGCCATCCCTCCTGCCTTCCCGCTCATCTTACCGCGGGGAGGGGGCCTTGTCAAGAGCGGATCAGTCCACTTTCTGGCCTGTCATGGCCAGCCAGCGGGTGCGGATGGTTTTCTGGTTGGACACGCCGTAATTGGGGTCGTTCTTCATGCACTCGTCCATGTCCCGCAGGAAGTGGACGCAGAGGTGGCCGTTGAAGTTGTTGTCCTTGACTGCGCCGGAGAGGTGGGGCATGTCGTGGGTGGAGGCCAGGGTCCAGGCGCCGCTGGGGAGGCGGACATAGACCGCCTTCTGATCCCAGGTGTTCTTGCCGCCGAAGGCCTTGAGCATGGTCGCGGTGTCCTCGGCGGTCAGGGGCTCGGCGTCCGCGTGGCGGCCCAGGGAGAGGAGGCGCAGGGTCCAGGCGTAGCCCGTGTCCGGATCGTAGACCAGGATGGTCTGGCCGGAGCGGAGGCTGGGCTTGACCTGGTTGAACCAGTGCAGCAGCTGCACCTGGCTGACGGCGGGGCCGGCGATCTTGCCGGTGTCGGCGATCTGGCTGGGCCCCTGGGCGCGGCCGGAGTAGAGGACGGTCTGGGTCTGGGAGCCGGCCACGCCGTCCACCGCCAGCGCGTTGCTGCTCTGGAACTTGCGGACCGCGGCTAGGGTCTGCTCGTCATAGGTACCGGTGGCGGACACGGTGTAGCCCAGGTTCCGCAGGGCGGTTTGGAGCAGGGAGACCGCGGCGCCGGAGGACCCGGACCTCAGGGTGGGTCCCACCGCGCCGGTGACGGCCGGGGCCGGGGTGATCACTGGGGCCGGAGCCGCCGTCTGCACGGGGGCCGCCGCGGTGCTGCCGGCATAAAGAACGGCGTAGGTTCTGGAGCCCGCGACGCCGTCCGCGGTCAGCCTGCTGGCCCGCTGGAAGGCCGTGACTGCGGCGGTGGTGCCGCTGCCGTAGATGCCGTCCAGGGCGCCGTTGTAATAGCCCAGCTGCTTCAGGCGGGTCTGCAGGGAGATGACGCCGCTGCCCCGGTCGCCGGGGCGCAGGGTCCCGGTTGGGCGGGCGGGGATACTCCCGGTGACGGCGGGAGCGGGGGTCACCGCCGGCGCCGCGGTGACGGTAGGCACGGGCTGAACGACGGCCGGGCTTGCGCTGCCCAGCGCAAGGGCGGCCGCGGCGGCGGTGTTGTCCGCGCCCAGGCCGGCCTCCAGCCGGGTCAGGGTGAGCTGCCCGGCCGCGCCGTCCTGGGTCAGGCCGGTGCCGCGCTGGAACGCCTTCACGGACGCCGTGGTCCCGGCCCCGTATTTGCCGTCGACGGAACCGTTGTAGTAGCCCAGGGTCCGCAGGGCGATCTGCAGCAGTTTCACCCGGTTCCCGGTGCTGCCGTTGCGCAGTGTGGCGTAATTGCCGCTGAACCAGCCGCCGACGGAAGCGCTGACCGACTGAGCCGCGGTAGCGGCTGGTGCCGCCGTCACGGCTGGAGTCACCAGGCTGTAGAGCTTGTTCTGGGTCGCCGGGCCGGCCACGCCGTCCACACTCAGCCTGTAGGCGGTCTGGAAGCGGCGGACCGCGGCCTCGGTGTTCGGGCCGTACTTTCCGTCGGCGCTTCCGGTGTAAAAGCCGGCGGTTTTGAGGGCCTGCTGCAGGCTGACCACCGCGGTGCCGGTGCTGCCGCTGCGCAGCGTGGTGTAGGACTCCGCCGCGGCGGCAGCGCAAAACAGCGCCAGCAGCAATGCCGCCAGCAGCAGACAGACGGTCCTTCGGATGCTCACATCCATCAGCCTCCCTCATGCCCGGGAACGGACTTGATCAGGCTGAAGTATAGCAAAATATGAACAAACTGTAAAGTGCCGACATGAATTTGTTACACGTGCGACGCATCCGGCGGAAAGAGTTCCTTCAGCATCGCTGCGGGGGAGGCGAAGAGGAAGCGGGCGCCGCTCTCCCGGAGCTCCTTTTCGTCCCGGAAGCCCCAGAGAGCGCCGGCGGGCACCATCCCGGCCGCCCGAGCGCAGGTCATGTCCACGGCGGTGTCGCCGAGATAGAGGAAATCCCCCGGGGCGATCCCCAGCGCTTCGGCGATGGCCAGGGCGCCGGCCGGGTCCGGCTTCACGGGAACGCCGGGCAGCTGGCCCCGGATCACGGCGAAGGGAATGTCCGGGAAGAAATGCCGCACCACCCGCTGGGTGTCGGCGTCGGGCTTGTTGGACAGCACGCAGCAGGGGATGCCGCGCGCCGTGAGGGCCGCGAGGAGTTCCGGAATGCCCGGGTAGGGCCTGGTGGCGTCCAGATTGTGGACTTCGTACCAGGCCTGGTAGTCCGCCAGCACGGCTTCCATCAGGTCCTGGCGGTCCCGGACCGCCCGCCGGGCCAGGATCCTCGCGCCGTTGCCCACCAGGTAGCGGTAGGCGTCCCGATCCCACTGCGGCAGCCCGTTGCGGGCCAGCGCCCGGTTCATGGCGTCGCTGATGTCGGTCAGGGTGTCGGTCAGGGTTCCGTCCAGGTCAAACAGCACCGCTCTCATCGGATTCTTCTCCTTCTGTTGTCGCATCGTTCCAGAAATCTGCCAGCGCCTGCCGCAGGTCGCCGGCGCGGACCTGCCAGTGGCCGGGGAAGAGCGCCGCGTAATCCCGCTGGCCGTAGCGGTCGTCCAGCAGCAGGGCGACGCCCCGGTCCGACGGCGTGCGGATCACCCGGCCCACCGCCTGCGCGACCTTCTGCATCCCGGGCAGCTGATAGGCGAAGCGGAAGCCGCTGCGGCCGCGTTCCTCATGCCAGCGGCGCAGCGCCTCCCGCTCCGGACCGACCTGCGGGAGCCCCACGCCCGCCACGGCCACGCCGTCCAGCGCGTCTCCGGGCAGGTCGATCCCCTCGGCGAAAACGCCGCCCAGCACGCACAGGGCCAGGCAGGGCTCCAGGCGCTGCGTGAACGGCGCCAGGAATTCCGCCCGCTCCGGGATGCTCATGCTGCGCCGCTGCATCCGGAAGGGCACCCCGAGCAGGGCCGCGGTCCGCTCCATGAAGGCGTAGCTGGGGAAGAAGGCGATGTAGCGCCCCGGGTGGGCCCGCACCATGGCCTCGATGGCATCGGCCAGCTGCCCGCAGGCGGCGTCGCGGTGCGCGTAGCGGGTGTTGATGTCCCGGCGGATCAGCAGCAGGTTTTCCGGCGGGAAGGGTGAGGGCACGGAGAAGCAGGCGTCCTCCTCCGCGCAGCCCAGCAGGGTTTTCATCTCCGGCAGGGGGTCCAGGGTGGCAGAGAAGCAGACCGTGCCGCACATGGCGCGGGTCACCGCGGCGAAGTGCTCCGCGATGTCCAGGGCCAGCAGCGTGAGCACGGGCTTGCGCCAGAGCACGGCCCGGGGCGTGTCCGGGTCCCGCAGCGCGCGCAGGAAGCCCAGCCATTCCAGAACGGTGTCCCCGGCGCCGTCGGGGGAGAGCCCCTGGCGCTGGGCGTCGCTCCAGGCGTCCGCCAGGTCCTCCGCGGCCCGCCGCAGGCGCTCCGGCACCTCCGGCAGTTCCGCCTCCTCATCCGGCAGATCCTTGAGCGCATTGAGCGCCTCCGTCATGGCCTGGTACAGCGGATGCTTGCGGCCGGCCGTCTTGCCGACCTGGGTCCGCAGCCGCCGCAGCGCGCCGCCGTCCAGCTGGCCGGACAGCATGCCGCGCACCCGGTCCGGCAGGTTATGCGCCTCGTCCACCAGCAGCGTGACCTCCCCGGGCCGGTCGAAGATGCGCTTGATGTGCACTGCCGGGTCCAGGGCGTAATTGTAGTCGCAGATCACCAGGTCCGCCAGCTCGCACAGGCTCAGGCTGAACTCGAAAGGGCAGAGGTTATGCCGGTCCGCCATGTCCCGGATGGCCTCCGGGGTCCAGTCCTGGGTCTGAAGTATTTCCTCCAGGGCCGCGCCGTCCCGGAGAAAGTGCCCCTTCGCCCGGGGACAGAAGTCGGGATGGCACATCAGGTTTTCCGGGCACTGGCGCTGCTTGGCGTCCAGGGTCAGCGCCCAGAGGTGCATCTCCTGCTGCCGCAGGCGGGCCAGGGCGTCGAGGGGGCCCTGCCGCTGCGTGGTGCGGGCCGTGAGGTAGAACACCTGGCCGGTATGGCCCGCGCCAAGGGCCTTCAGGGCGGGATAGAGCGCCGCGGCGGACTTGCCCGTGCCGGTGGGCATCGCCGCCAGCAGCCGCCTGCCCAGGCGGATGGCCGTCCACACCTGCGCCGCCATCTCCCGCTGGCCCGGCCGCCAGGCGTCGAAGGGAAAGCGCAGGCGCCGCAGCCCCGCGTCCCGGAGCCGGGCGTGGGTCCGCACCAGCCGCCGGCGCCGGAGCCAGTTCTCCAGCAGCTCTGCGAAGGCCGCCGCGCACGCCGCCGCTGTCAGCTCCTCGGGAAACAGCGCCACCGGCTGCCCGCGGCGGGTTACATAGGCCACCCGGATCGCCACCCGTGCCAGGCCCTCCGTCGCGCACAGGATATGGCCGTAGACCACCGCCTGCATCCGGTGGGCGGGAAGAGGCGCTTCCGGCGGGATGCGGCCCTGCCACAGCTTGATCTCCTCCACGGCGGGCGGATCTCCCGGCCGGAAGGCGTCCATGCGCCCCGCGATCACCAGGTCGGTTTCCTCGTCCGCGGGGACCGTCAGCGAGAGGGGGACCTCGGCCTGCCAGCCCTCCGCCAGCGCCTGCTGCCGGGCTTTGTGGCCCAGCACGCCCTCCTGCATATCCCGGAGGCTGCCAGAAGGCGCGATGTCCTCGCCGTGCAGGGTGAATTCCACCAGCCCCCGCACGCTGAGCCGCTCCTGCGCCATGGTCCCGCCTCCTTTGCCCTGCCGGTTTGGCTGTCATCGGATTATACCATACGCGCCGCGGAAAAAGAACCCCCGCAGGCTGGTTTCGGACAGAAAAGCGCGGTTTTCGGACCCCCTCCGCTTGCATTTCCGCACCGGTGTGCTATGATGAATCCGCGGGAGAAATCCCGGAGTACCAATAAACAAGAAGAAAAAGGAGCGATGAGCATGAGCGAACTGGAGAAGATTCTGAAGAGCGTGCTGCTGGGCAGCGTGGGCGCCGTGGCCACCGCTGTGGAGAAGACCGGCGAGCTGGCCCGGTCCTTCGTGGAGAAGGGCGAGGACGTGGTGGACAGGAACGGCCTGGCGGACAAGAGCCGCGAGGCGGCGGACGCCGCGAAGACGGCCATCGGGAAGCTGAAGGATCGGATCGCCCTGGGCGTCAGGGGCGTGGACAGCCTGAGCAAGGAGCAGCGCGACGCCCTGCGCGCCAGGCTGGATGAGCTGGACGCGGTGGAAAAAGAGATGCAGCGGGAAATGGACGCGAAATTGGCGGAGGCGAAAGCCGCCGAGGAGGCCCGTGCCGCAGCCGAGCGCGAGCTGCGGGAGAAGACGGAGCAGGCCGAGAACGCCGCCGACAGTGCTGCCGATTTCTTTGCCCGCCTCACCGGCGCCGTGGGCCGGGCGGTGGAATCCGCCAACGACACCCTCGGCAAACTGCTGGACATCGATGTGAAATTCCCGGCTCCGCAGGTCCCGGCCGAGCCGGAGCCCGAAGCGCCGGCGGAACCCGAAAAGCAGGCGGAGACCCCGCCCCCGGCGCCTGCCGCGCCCGAGGCAGCGCCCGCGCAGTGCGATGAAAAGAAACCCGAGGATCCGCTGCTGGCGGAGATCCGCGCGCGCCTGGACGAGTTCGCACGCCGGATCGAGGCCAACCGCCGGGCTATCCGGGGCGAGAAGGACGACAAGGACGGGGAGGGCTGACCTCCCCGCCGCGGCCCGCCGCAGTGCCGGCGGGTTTTCCTTTCCGGCGATAATCTGTAACGATTCGCTTTGGGGCTTGCCTCTGCGGGCGGAAAGGTGTATAATCAGGGGGCATGAAATATACGGAGGTGCTTGCCTATGGCAAAGCGTATCGTGGCCCTGATGCTGGCGGCGGTCCTGCTGCTGACGGCCTTTGCGGCCCTCGCGGAGGACGAGGATGTCACCCAGATCGAAGGCACCCTGAAGAACAAGATCAAGCTGAAGAAAAACTATCCGGACAACCCGGTGATTGAGGGCGTTTCCCCCACCACCGGTCTGCCCGCCAGCGGCGAGGCGTACACGCCCATCCTCCTGGTCATCGACGGCACGCCGGACTGCAAGCCCAACTGGGGCATCGGTGACGCGGACATCATGTTCCAGGTGCCCAACGCCGGCGGCGGTGCCACCAAGTACCTGGCGCTGTTCGCGGACCACTATCCTCAGATCGCGGGCAGCGTGCGCTCCGGCCGGGCGTCGATGGTGCCGGTGGCAAAGGCCTGGGACGCGGCTTTCGCCTATGCGGGCGGCCCGCCCGATGCCATCAAGGGCGGCAACGTGCAGATCAAGACCCTGATCAGCAAGTGGAAGATGACGGACAAGAACCGGAAGTACAAGAACTATAACCTCCTGGGCAGTTATGCCCAGCGGGAGGACTTCCTGCCGATGCCCCACAACGCGTCTGCCCAGATCCGGGATATCCACGAAAACGCCATCGCGGAGGGCGTGGATTTTGAGCAGCGGCCTCTGCTGTTCACGGATGAGCCCCGGACCACCGGCGCACAGGCTGTCTACATCAAGATGGTCCACCGCGGCGACACCCTGTCCAAGCCGGTCAACGCCTCCAGCACCAACTACTTCTACTATGACGAGGCCCAGGGCGGCTACACCCGGCAGCACACGACCTATGACGACAAGGACCGCTTCACCGGCGAAACCATGGTCTACAGCAACGTCATCGTGATGCGGATTAAGTTCAACTGGCAGGAGAATTACGTCTTCTACAAGGATCACATGGTGGGCAGCGGCGTCGCGGAGATCTTCCAGAACGGGCACTATGTCCGGGGCGCTTGGTCTCGCAAGGACCAGAACTCCCGCCTGGTGTTCATCGACGAGAACGGCGAGGAGCTGGCCTTCCAGCGGGGCAAGAGCTTCATCGTCATTACCAACGACGCGACCGGCGTCAGCTACCGCTGAGCGATTTTTGCGAAAAGCCCTCCGATCCGGAGGGCTTTTCGTTTGCGGCGGATTCATGCTTGTCCGTCCAGCGGCATGAGCGGCGCCGTGTACTGCCGGTTGTAGGTGTCCACGATGACGATCTGCAGCCAGTAGGGGCCGCCGCCGTCCGGGAGATCTGTCTCCGTCAGGCTGAGTTCGCCGGTGACGTTCAGCAGATCCGGGAAGGCGCTCCCCGTGGGGACCCATTCGGTCCAGGGCAGCGTGCGGCCTTCCCCGTCCGGGACGGGCAGGTACCGGTCGCTGTAGGAGAGGATGGTGGTGATCCGGGAGAGGGGGATTTCCTTGCGGCCGCTCTCCGGCTCATCGCCGCCGGACGGGATGGCGGACAGAACGCGCCAGGTCCCCTTCTGCGTGTCCAGCACAGCGCGCAGACGTGCGGATACAGGGGCGGCATCATCATAGACCACCGCGTGGGCGTAGCGGTAAGCATGCTCCCCGTCCCGCAGGATCGGGAAGGCCACCAGGGGGATGGCGTCGTCGCCCGAAGAAAGGGACAGCGTGCGGCGGTTCCAGCGAACGGTCACAGTGTCGCCCGACAGGGTCCAGTCATCGCCCGCGCACAGCAGCCGCATGCCCTCCTTCGGCGTTCCCTCCAGCACATAGTATTTGGCCCGGAGGAAATCCCGCAGGCCGGTCTCATCCAGGCGGGCGCTGAAGGGGTCGCCCGGGACGGCGGCCGCCTGTCCCATGGGCGGATCTGCGGCAAGCGCGTCGCTGTAGGTGTGCATAAAAGCCCGCCAGTTTTGGGGCAGCGGCATGGTGTCCAGACGTGTAAGCCACTCCGCCAGATCAGCCGGGTCAGCCAGCTGCGGGAAGAAGACCGACAGCCCGCCCGCCCAGGGCTCGTTGCCGTCGCTGTGGACGACGCAGCGCGCCAGGGCCTCCGGGACAGCGGCGGCCTCGGGATAGGTGCCCGTTGCCTCCCGGGCCAGTTGGGCAAGGTCCACGGTGTCGTATTCCGTGCGCAGGATCACCCGTCCGCAGGACCAGGGCTTTTGGCGCAGCTGGCTCACCGCCGGGAAATTCCCGGCTTTCACATCCCGCAGCAGAGCCCCGAAGAAGGCGTCTGCGGCGGCGGCCAGCGCATCCGTCCCGGACAGGTCGATCAAGGAGAGGCTGTAGGGCTGCTCCAAGGACGGATAATCGCTGTACATGCGCCTGTACTGGGCTGTGAAGCATGCGATGGCTGCCCGGCCGAAGGCCTCGCCGTCCGTCTCCGGCGACAGCGTTTCCAGAAAGCTGTAATCCCAGCCCTCCTTTGGAATGGTTTCCTGGGATGCCAGCAGATAGCGTGCATAGGGGGCCAGGGTCAGGGCGGTCTCGCAGCCGGACATCAGGCAGGCGTCGAACCCCGCTACGGTCAGCGGGTGCCTGTCATACCCGTTCTCCCGCAGCGCTCCGGCCAGATCGGCGAGGGACAGATGCCGCCCGTCGGTGCGCAGGGGATCATAGCCGAAGCCGCCCATGGGGCCGAAACCGTGGTCCCAGAGAATCAGCGCGGTGGGCCCCTGCGCCACCTGAGCGCCTACCGCCAGCAGCCGGCTCAGGGGTTCGGGATCGCACAGGCTGCCCGGGAAGGTCTCCAGCAGGCTTTCCCCTGCCATGCTTATCTGGTACAGCTGGCATGCCTCACCGAAAAGCGAGCCTTCGTTATCCGGGGAGCTGCCGGTCATTGCCAGCAGCCGGGTGCCCGGGCGAAGGGCCTGACGCATGGCCTGCAGGCTGCGGGTCCCCAGACCGTCGTCGCGCTCCAGGTCGGAGCCCACCATGTATACCATCACGGTCCAGCCGGCGGACGCATCCGCATCGGGCAAAGGCTCCGGCCGGAAGATGCCGAACAGGCACCCCGCGATGGCGGCGATCAGGACAAGGAAAATCGCGCCGGCCCCAAGGCGGGAAATACGCAGCCGCTTCATGAGCCCGTCACGCTCCTGACGGCTTCGGTGAAGGCATTCTCCGTTAACTGATCGGATTGGAAGATCACATAGCGGCCGTGCAACATGCATTGGGCGTACAGGGTGCCGTCGTCCGGATCCCGGTTGTACCGGACGCCATCCGCTTCAGGAACGCCGTCCCGCGTCAGGGCGGCGGACAGCGCCGGCTCCGCTTCGCTCACCGTGGCGCGCAGCTCGGCATCGCCGTGCTTCAGGGTCAGCCGAGACTCCCGGCCTGTGGGGTCTGCAGTCTCGGAGACGACGGTCCAGCCGGGGAAAAAGGTCTCCGGGTCTGTGCCGAACACGTCCCGGAAGGAGGCAGGCACGGTTTCTTCGCCCCGGACCCCGGACAGGGGCAGGCTCCGCATCCGCACGCTGCCCCAGCTCAACGCTGGGCCTCCGCGCAGCAGCACCACCGCCATCACCAGGACGGCCGCGGCCGCCGCAAAGGAGGCCAGCCAGACCGTCCTGCGGGGCTTGCGGGATTTTTCTTGCCGGGCATGCACCTCGACGTTCTTCTCCAGCATCAGCCGGAGGGTTTCATCGGCCTTGTCCTTTGAGAGGTGAACCGCGTCCATCTCCCGCTGATATGTGCTTCGTTTTGGCTTGTTTGCTTCGCTCATGACGGCGGCCCTCCCATCATCTGCCGCAGCTGATCCCTCGCCCGGGACAGCCGGGTCTTGACATTCTGCTCCGTGAGGCCGGTGCAGCGGGCGATCTCCCGGACAGACATCTCCTCATAGTAGAACAGGTGGATCACGTTCCGGCTCTTCTCCGGCAGCCGTTCCACGTTTTCCCGCAGGACCAGCGCGTCATCCTCGGCCTCCGTGGGATCCGGGGAGACCGTGCCGGCCTGGACGGCCATGCCGTCACCGTCGGTTTCCTGCTCTTTCCGGAGCGTGTCGTCGTAGAGGACGGTGAGCTTGATCCACAGACTGCGGAAGTGTTTCCTGCAGGCGTTCTGCGTCACGCGGATCAGCCAGGCCTTCAGGTGTTCCTCGTCGCGGATCCGGTCCGAATAGCGCACCAGGGCCAGGAAGACGTCCTGCTGGATGTCTTCGGCCTGGGCCTGGCTTTTGGTTTGTACCAGCGCGATGCGATAGACCATGTCACAGTATTTCCGGTAGGCCTCCGTCAGCTCCGCGTCGGTCATGTGAACGCCGTTGATATGGATCCCCCCTCGCGTGCTTTCTGGCCCGATTATAGCACACAGGGGAGGGGTACGACAAGACCATCCGCGCAAACAGCGGCAGCCCGATGCAGGGACTGCCGCCGTGCGGACAAAGGGGCGATCAGCTGCCAAGCTGGGCTTTGAGCCAGATGGCGAGGGCCTTGCCGGCGATGTCCACGACCTGGCCCATCGTGTCCTTGTCACGATCCTGGGAGAAGGTGATGTGGTTGCCGGCGGCATCGGTGATGTCGCTCTTCAGGATCTCAATGTCCTTGCTGTGGGTTTTCAGGGTGCAGGTCACCACGGCGCCCTCCTGGAGATAACCGATCTTCCAGGTGCGGGTTTCGGCTTTGGACTTGCCGGGGACAAAGCGCAGCTCATGCCAGCCGTCGGTCAGCGTCGCGCCGAAGGTGATCATGTCGCCGTGCTTGACATGCTCCACCACCACGCCGTCCAGGTAGACGGTGACGCCATACTTCGACTTGATCCAGTTCCGGTGGACATCGATCTGGAAGGTGGCGGTGTAGGTCGTCCCCTCGGCGCGGGCGGTGCGGATCACGAAGAGGTTCATGGAGAAGAGGAGAACCAGGGTGAGAAGAATCGTGGCGATGCGCTTTGCGGTGGAAGTGTTCGTCATGGTGATACCCCTTTCTTTTGCCGGCCCCTTCGGGGCGGATGCACTGTGTCTGACGGTCTGCTTTTCAGACCTCTCGACCGTAACATCCGCGGGGCGGGAGAAAGGTTACAGTTTTTTTGGATTTTTCCGAAAAAAACTGCTCTCCGCGCGGGAGAGCAGGGAAGGAGCGGGCTCAGCAGTGCTGCGCCAGCTCGCAGAAGCGGTCGATGTCCTTGCGGATGACCTCCAGGGACGAGCGCCAGAAGTCGGCGCTGCGCACGTCGATGCCCACCCGGGCGGCCACGTCGGCGATGTCGGCGGAGCCGCAGGCGCGCAGCAGGGCGTTGTACTCCGGCACGAAGGCCTCGCCCTTCTCCAGCCAGCGCGCGAAGACGCCCTTGCCGAACAGCAGGCCGAAGGCATAGGGGAAGTTGTAGAAGTTCAGGCCGGAGGAGTAGTAGTGGCTCTTGCAGGCCCACATGTAGGGATGGCGGACGTCCTTGTCCAGACCGTCGCCGTAGGAGGCGTCCTGCGCGCGGAGCATGGCGGCCTTCAGCTCCTCCACGCTCATCGCGTGGTCGGCGCGGGTGTCGATGACCTCGGTCTCGAAGAGATAGCGGGAGTAGATGTCCACCACGGTCTGGGTGGCTTCCATCAGGCCGCTCTCGAGCACGGCCAGCTCCTGTTCGGGCGCGGCGTGGGAGAGCACCTGCCAGGCCAGAACGGTTTCGTTGAAGATGGAGGCGGTCTCCGCCAGCTGCATGGGCACGTAGATCAGCGCATAGGGCAGACCGGCCAGGCAGCGGTTGTGCCAGGCGTGGCCCAGCTCATGGGCCAGGGTGCTGATGTCGGAGAAGGAGCCCTGGAAATTGGTCAGCACCGTGGAGCGGTCCTCGCAGTGGATCCCGGCGCAGAAGGCGCCGCCGCTCTTTCCCTCCCGCGGATACAGGTCGATCCAGCGCGCGTCGAAGGCGTGCTGCATGAAGGCGGCCATCTCCGGGTTGAACTTGCTGAACTCCGCGGCCAGGATCTCCCGGGCCTCCTCGACCGTGTAGGTTTTGCCGTCCTTTCCCACCGGGGCAAAGAGATCATAGAAGGGCAGGCCGTCTGCGTGCCCCAGCAGCTTCGCCTTGGCGCGCAGGTAGCGGCGGAAGTGGGGCAGGTATTCCCGGATGGCGCCCAGCATGGCGTCCAGGGTTTCCCGGTCCATGCGGCTCTGCTGCAGGGTCATGTCCAGCACATCCGCGTAGCCGCGGGCGCGGGCCAGCGTGCGGGCTTCCATCTTAATGCTGTTGAGGCAGTAGCTCATGGGGAGCTCGATCTTCTTGTAAGATGCGATTTCCGCCTCGTATGCGTCCCTGCGCACGGCGGGATCCGGGTCGTAGGCCAGGCCCCGCACGGCGGCCAGGGGCAGCTGCTCTCCGCGGTAGTCCACCAGATGGCCCGCGTCGAGCTTGTCCCGCAGCTGGCTGAAGGCGCTGCCGCCGGAGAGCTGCATGTCCAGCATCCAGGGCTCGAGCGCCTCGGGCAGGGTGTGGCGGTACTCCTGGGCCATCTCCCGCAGCGCGAAGGCCACGGCCTGCAGCTTCGGGGAGGAGGCGATCACCGCATCCAGGTCCTCCAGCCCGCCCACAAAGCGGACGACGGCGGAGCTCACCAGGCGCATGCGGTTGCCCAGCAGCGACAGCTTGTCGTCATAGCGGGCGGCGGTCTCATTGGTCGCGTCGGTGGCCAGGGTCATGCCCACGAAGGACCAGAGGCGGTCCGTCCGGGCGGAGAGGGCCTCGTCGGCGTCCATCAGGCGCTCCAGGCGCTCCCGGGGCGCGAGACCCTCCTGCTTCAGGGTGTTCTCCATGGCGTCGATGTCCGCGCTCAGCTGCTCCAGGTCCCGCAGGAAGGCCGGATCCTCAAAGCTCTGATAAAGGAAAGAAAGGTCCCAGCGGTCATTCATGCGTGCGTCCTCCTCAGTCTCTGTTCTGATGGCGCTGCTGCTCGGCCAGGGCGGCCAGGCAGTTGCGCTTGCTCTCGTCGATGTGGTGCCGCATCAGCTCGGTGAAGGCCTTCAGGTCCTTTGCCTCCACATAGTCCACCAGCCGGTGGTGCTCCTGGTGCGCCTCCTGCAGGCGGCTCTCCTGGCGGATGGCCATGGCGGAGAAGCGGCGGATGTATTCGTCCTGTCCCTCGATGACCCGCAGGATCCGGTTCTGCCGGGACGTCGCGGTCAGCCGGGTGTGGAACTGCCGGGCCAGGGGGGAGAGCTGCTCGATGTCCCCGGCGGCCACCATCGCGTCCATCTCCGAGAGCTGGGCCCGCAGATCCGCGAGGTCGTCCGCCGTGGCCTTGGCGATGATGGCCGGCAGGGTCAGCATCTCCAGGGCGTTGCGGATGGTGTAGATCTCCTCCACGTCATCGAGCGTGAAGGCCCGCACCACCACGCCGCGGCGCATCACATACTCCACCAGGCCGTCGCGCTCGAGCTTGCGCAGGGCTTCCCGCAGGGGCGTGCGGCTGATGTGCAGGCGGTCGGCGTATTCGGTCTCCACAATGCGCTCCCCTGCGGGGATCTCGCCGGTAATAATGGCGTGCTTGAGCACCTCATAGGCCACTTCCCGGATGGGCCTGCTCTCCATCAGCGGCTGAAAGGTGATCTGATTCATCATACGGCATCCTCCTTTGTCAGGTGGATTGAAAGCGCAGCGTGCACATTGTCTGCACTTTGGATACAATTTTAGTACAAGAGCCGCGGTTGCGCAAGGGGTTCCGAGCGGTTTTTGAAGCAAAATGTCAAAAAACGGAAACAGTTCTGCCAGCATCAGGCGGAGCAGGAATAATATGGCAGCAATTCAGGCCTTGATCAGTAGAGGGCAACAGATGAACAGAAATTAAACGAACATTTTTAGAAGATCCTCTTTTAATATTCGGAAAAATATGGTATACTCTGCGGGATGCCCCAAAACGACATCGCCGGTCGGTGAATCGGCAGAGAAGGAGCGACACCGCAATGGACAAGATCAAGCGCAATGAGCGCATGAGCGCGATGCTGAAGATCCTGACGGATTCCCCGAACCGGATTTTCACCCTGACCCATTTCTGCGACCTCTTCGGGGCCGCCAAGAGCACCATGAGCGAGGACATCGACCTGCTGCGGGATGTGACGGCAAACTTCGGCCTCGGCGAGCTGGAGACGGTGACCGGCGCGGCGGGCGGCGTGCGCTACCGCGGCACGGTGAGCAGGGAGGCGGCCCGGGAGTACATCCAGGGGCTGTGCAACAACCTGAGCGGCACCGAGCGCGTGCTGCCCGGAGGCTTCCTGTACTACAGCGACGTGCTCTCCAGCCCGGAGATCACCTCGTACATGGGGCGGATCATCGCCACGGCCTACTTTGAGCAGGAGCCGGACTTCGTGCTGACCATGGAGACCAAGGGCATCCCGGTGGCGCTGACCACCGCCCACGCGCTGGGCGTGCCGCTCGTCATCGCGCGGCATAATTCCCGGGCCTACGAGGGCAGCGCGGTGAACATCAACTATGTCTCCGGCTCCTCCGGCACCATCCAGAC
>CAMKAE010000016.1 GCA_946410395.1 uncultured Clostridia bacterium | reverse complement strand
GTGTTCACCGTGGAGCCCTCGACGATGGGCAGGATGTCGCGCTGCACGCCCTCGCGGCTCACGTCCGGGCCGCTGCCGCTGCGATGGCCGGCGATCTTGTCGATCTCGTCGATGAAGACGATGCCGTGCTGCTCTGCCCTGCGGATGGCCTCCTCCTGCACCGCGTCGGAGTCGATCAGCTTGTCGCTCTCCTCCGCCTCCAGGATCTTGCGGGCTTCCTTCACTTTCACCTTGCGCAGCTTGGTGCGCTTGGGCATCATGCCGCCCATCATGTCGCCGAGGTTGATGGCGCTGCCGCCCACCTCGAGCTGGGGCGCGGCCTCCTCCACCTCGACCTCGATCTCCCGGTCCTCCAGCTCGCCGCGCATCAGCTGCTGGCGAATGTCCTCGCGGCGTCCCTTCAGCTCCTGCTGCTCCTCCTCGGAGGGCTCGCTCTCGGCGGACTTGCGTCCCAGCAGGAAATCCAGGGACAGGCCGCCGCCGGACTTCTTTTTCTGCGGGGAGACCAGCAGGGTCACCAGGCGGTCCTCCGCCAGGACCTTCGCCCGGGGCTCGACGCGTTTGGCGTGCTCGTCGCGCACCATGCGGATGGCGTTCTCCACCAGGTCCCGCACGATGGAGTCCACGTCGCGGCCCACATAGCCGACCTCGGTGAACTTCGTGGCCTCCACCTTGACGAAGGGGGCCGCGGCCAGCCGGGCCAGCCGGCGGGCGATCTCGGTCTTGCCCACGCCGGTGGGGCCGACCATCAGGATATTCTTGGGGCTGATCTCATCCCGCATGGGCTGCTCCACCCGGGAGCGGCGGTAGCGGTTGCGCAGGGCGATGGCCACCATCTTCTTGGCCTCGTCCTGGCCGATGATATACCGGTCCAGTTCGCGGACGATCTGCCGCGGTGTCAGTTCAGACATGGCGCTCCCCTCCTCACACGTCCTCGACGATCACGTTGTCGTTGGTGTACACACAGATGGAGGCCGCCACATGCAGGGCTTTCTCCGCGATCTCGTGCGCGGAGAGATCGGTGTTCTCCACCAGCGCCCGCGCCGCCGCCAGGGCGTAGTTCCCGCCGGAGCCGATGGCCACCACGCCGCCATCCGGGTCGATCACCTCGCCGGTGCCGCTGAGCATCAGCAGGCTGTCCTTGTCCGCCACGATCATCAGGCTCTCCAGTTGGCGCATGGTCTGGTCCCCGCGCCACATCTGGGCCAGGGCCACAGCCGCCCGCTCCAAGTTGCCGCCGCACTGGGTCAGCTTCTCCTCAAACTTGTCGCACAGCGCAAAGGCGTCCGACACGGAGCCCGCAAAGCCGACCACCACCTTGCCGTCATAGAGGCGGCGCACCTTGCGGGCGGTGGACTTGAAGACCACCTTCTCGCCCATGGTCACCTGACCGTCGCCGGCGATGGCCGTCTGGCCGTTGCGCCGGACCGCGCAGATCGTGGTTCCCTTGAAGTCACTCATGTTCGCTTGTATCCTTTCTTTCTGTCTCGGATTCCCCCGGCGAGGTCCTGCTCCTCAGCCATGCCAGGGACCGTTCGCTGATGGCCTGATACCGGTCCGCCTTCTTGCGGATGCGCTTGTGCTGCGCGTCCACGGGCAGCGGGTCGATGAGGCCGAAGGCGCAGTTCATCGGCTGGAAGCTCCGGTTGGGGGTGGACACATAGCGGCCCATGGCCCCCAGGGCCGTGAAGCCCGGCCATTCCGGCGGCTCTTCGCCGCTTAGCTCCACCGCCAGGGCGCAACCGGCCACCAGGCCGCTGGCCGCGCTTTCCACATAGCCCTCCACGCCGGTCATCTGCCCGGCGAAGAAGCAGCCCGGACGGCTGATCATCTCAAAGTTCCGGTTCAGGAAGCCCGGGGATTGCAGGAAGGTGTTTCGGTGCATGACGCCGTAGCGGGCGAACACCGCGTTCTCCAGGCCGGGGATCATGCCGAAGACCCGGCGCTGCTCCGGAAATTTCAGCCGGGTCTGGAAGCCGACCAGGTTGTAAAGCGTCCCGCCGGCGTCGTCCTGCCGCAGCTGTACCGCGGCGAAGGGCTCCCGCCCGGTGCGGGGATCCCGCAGACCCACGGGCTTCAGCGGCCCGAAGGCCAGCACCATCCGGCCGCGCCTGGCCATCGATTCGACGGGCATGCAGCCCTCGAAGACGCGGCTCTCCTCAAAGCCGTGCACCTCTGCGGTCTCCGCCGTCAGCAGGGCGTCCACGAAGGCATTGTACTGCGCCTCGTCCATGGGGCAGTTCAGGTAATCACTGCCCCGGTCGTAGCGGGACTGGCGGAAGACCTTGTCCATGTCGATGGAGTCCGCCGTCACGATCGGCGCCGCGGCGTCGTAGAAGTTCAGGGTCTCAAGCCCCGGCAGCGCCGCGATGGCTGCCGCCATGGCGTCGGAGGTCAGCGGGCCCGTGGCGATGATCACCGGGCCGTCCGGGATCGCCGTCAGCTCCTCCTCCACCACCGTGACCAGCGGATGGCTGCGCAGCTTTTCCGTCACATAGCCGGAGAAGCCTTCCCGGTCCACGGCCAGGGCACCGCCCGCCGGCACCCGCGCCTGATCCGCGGCCGCCATGATCAGCGAACCGCACAGGCGCATTTCCTCCTTCAGCAGGCCCACCGCGTTGGTGAGCCGGTCGGAGCGCAGGCTGTTGGAACACACCAGCTCCGCGAACAGGGGCGAATGGTGTGCCGGGCTGCTCTTGCCGGGCTTCATTTCATACAGGGTGACCGCGATGCCGCGCTCGGCCAGCTGCCAGGCGGCCTCGCTCCCGGCCAGGCCGGCGCCCACCACGGCGGCGCGGCGCTCAGGCATCGTCCTCGCCCTCCTCGGGCCGGGCGACCTCCACCTTGTTGCGGCAGTTCTCGTTGGCGCACAGGTGCCAGGCTTCGCCCTTGTTGCCGATCTTGAGCACCATGTAACTGCCGCACTTCCCGCACTTCTCCGCCACCGGGCGCTCCCAGCTTACGAAATCGCACTCGGGATAGCGCTCGCAGCCGTAGAACTTGCGGTGGCTGCGGGTGGAGATCTTCTCCATCAGGCGCGCGCCGCACTTGGGGCAGGGCACCGGGATGTAGGTCACGATCGGCTTGGTGTTGCGGCATTCGGGGAAATTCGGGCAGGCCAGGAAGCGGCCGTACCGGCCCATCTTGTAGACCATCATCGCGCCGCACTTGTCGCAGGGCACGTCGCTCTGCTCGTCCTTGATCTCCACCTTTTCGATCTCGGCCTCGGCCACCTTCAGGTCGGAGGCAAAGGCGGGATAGAAGCCGCGCAGGATCTCCTTCCAGTCCTTGTGGCCGGTCTCCACCTCGTCCAGCTGGGTCTCCAGCTCGGCGGTGAAATCCATGTCCACGATGTCCGTGAAGTAGTCCTCCATCATGGTGTTCACCATGCGGCCGAGCTCCGTGGGATACAGGCGCTTCTTCTCGCGGCTCACATAGCCCCGGGCGATGATGGTGGTGATGGTCGGCGCATAGGTGGAGGGCCGGCCGATGCCGCGCTCCTCCATGGTGCGCACCAGGCTGGCCTCGGTGTAGCGGGGCGGCGGCTGGGTGAAGTGCTGCTCTGCCTGAACGTCGGTGACCGCGACCTTCTGGCCCTTTTCCAGCGCGGGCAGGCGGATCTCCGACGAAGCCGCGGTCTCGTCGGTACTCTCCTCATAGACCGCGGTGAAGCCCTGGAAGCGCTTGTGCTCGCCGTAGAAGCGCAGCACGCAGCCGTCTCCCCCGATCTCCGCCGTCATGGTGTCGTAGAGGGCCGGCGCCATCTGGCTGGCGATAAAGCGGTTGTAGATCAGCCGGTACAGGTTGAACTGGTCCTTGGTCAGCGAGTCCTTGATGCTCTCCGGGGTGCGCTCCACGCTCGTGGGGCGGATGGCCTCGTGGGCGTCCTGCGCGTTGGCGCGGCCTTTGTAGACATTGGGGGTCTCGGGCAGGTATTCCGCGCCGTAGCGGGCGGGAATATAAGCCCGCAGCGCGCTCATGGCCTCGTCGCTGATCCGCACGGAGTCGGTACGGATGTAGGTGACGATGCCCTGCGTGCCCTCGTTTTCCAGGTCGACGCCTTCATAGAGCGTCTGCACCACCTGCATGGTCTTGGCCGTGGGGAAGTTCAGCTTCCGGCTGGCCTCCTGCTGCAGGCTGGAGGTGGTAAAGGGAGCGGCAGGCGTCTTCCTCTTCTCGCCCAGGCGCACGTCCGTCACCTTGAAGGCCGCCTTCCGCAGGCGATCCGCGGCGGCATTGGCCTCCTCGCCGCCGGCGAGCGGGGTTTTCTTTCCGTCGACGCTCTGCAGGCGCACGGGGAAGCTGTTTTTCTTTTTGTCGCCCGTTCCGCTCACCGCTGCGGTCGCGGACACATCCCAGTACTCCTCCGGGATGAAGGCCTCGATCTCCTCCTCGCGGGCGACCACCATCCGTGTGGCCACGGACTGCACCCGCCCTGCCGACAGGCCCTTCTTGACCTTCGTCCACAGCAGCGGGCTGATCTGGTAGCCCACCAGCCGGTCCAGCGCGCGGCGGGCCTGCTGGGCGTCCACCCGGCCCATGTCGATGGTCCGGGGGTGCTTGATGGCATTCTGGATGGCCGTCTTGGTCACCTCGTGGAACTCGATCCGGCAGGGGTTGTCCTCCGGAATGCCCAGCACATGGGCCAGGTGCCAGGAGATGGCCTCTCCCTCGCGGTCAGGGTCTGTGGCCAGGTAGATCTGGGAGGCGTTCTTTGCCTCCTTGCGGATCCGGGCCAGGATGTCGCCGCGCCCGCGGATCGTGATGTACTTGGGCTCAAAATCGTTGTCGACGTCCACGCCTAGCTGGGACTTGGGCAGGTCGCAGACGTGTCCCTGGGATGCTTCCACCTTGTATCCGCGCCCCAGAAACCTGCTGATGGTCCGCGCCTTGGCGGGAGACTCGACGATGATCAGCTTGTGCTTGGCTGTGCTCATGGGGATTCACCTCCGTTTATGGATGGGCGCCTCCGGCCGGGCCGGGGCCGTTATACGATGCAATAAACCTTGCCGGGCAGGGCTCTGACGAGGCCGTACATCTGCAGCAGGGTCAGCGCAGTGGAGAGCGCGCTGATGTCCAGGCCGGTCTCATGCGCCAGCTCGTCCATGCTCTTCTCACCCTTGTGCAGGGCTGTGAGCACCTGATGCATGGGCGGAGAGAGCTGCGGCAGCACGGACTTCTCTGCCGGACTGACTGCCCGGTCCACGGCCCAGCCCAGGTCCTCCAGGATGTCCTCGGCCGTGACGAAGTAGCGGGCGCCTTCGCGCAGCAGCTGGTGCGCGCCCTCCGACCAGTCCGATCCGGCCTCACCCGGCCAGGCGAAGACCTCGCGTCCCTGGTCCAGGGCGTGCTGGACCGTGGTCATGCTGCCGGAGCGGATCCGCGCTTCCATCAGCACCACGCCCCGGCTGATGCCGGAGAGGATGCGGTTGCGCCGGGGAAAGCTGCCCTTGAACACCCGCACGCCGGGCGGATACTCGCTCAGCAGCAGTCCGCCGCAGCGCAGCAGGTCCTGCTTGAGACCACGGGAGCGGCTCGGGTAGTCCTGTTCAAGCCCGCAGGCCATGATGCCGATGCCCGGCGCACAGGCCTTCACGCTTCCCGTGTGGGCGGCGGTGTCGATGCCGGGCGCCAGGCCGCTGACGATCGTGACGCCCTGCCGGGCCAGGCTCTCGCTGAGCTGTTCGCAGGCCGCCGTGCCCCTGGGTGAAGCGTTCCGGCTGCCTACGATCGTCAGGCAGCGGCCGTTGACGCAGGACAGGTCGCCCCGGGCGAAGAGCAGTGCCGGCGGGTCCTGAATGCTGCGCAGCGCGTCCGGATAGAGATAGTCCTCGTGCCAGACCACCCGGATCCCGTTGTCGCGCAGCAGGACCATCATCTCGTGCATGGCGTCGGGCCGGGCCTGCTCCAGCAGCCGCTGGACGGCTGCGGGGCGCATCACGCTGCGCAGGCACTCGCCCCGGTCCCGGAGCATCTGGTCGTAAACCGCCTCGGCGCTGCCCCATTGTTCCACCAGGTCGATGACCGTCCGGGGAGAGCAGCGGGCATAGGCCAGCCAGGCGCGGCAGCCGTCTTCACGCTGATACTGCAAGGCCATCCCTCCCCCGGCGGATCCCGAGGCTGAATTCCTTAAGAAAAACAGCCCGGATTTCGCCCTGTATGCTACCACAATCCGGCCTGCGCGTCAAGCGCCGGCGTTCAGTTCCACCCCTGCCATAAATAATGAAACATTTTTCCGATCCGGCCTGCACCCCTTGTCTTCGCGCGGCTGTTGTGGTATGATAGGCAAGGTGAAATTTGCGCATTCCCGTGCGGAAAGGAGTGTCGGAATGGCCGGACGGGACAGGGAAAAGCAAAAGCGGAAAGCGCGGCGCAACGGATTGATCGCCGGCATCGCGGTGGCCGGGCTCGGTTTCCTCATCTTCCCCTTCAGCGCGCTGGGCGCGGTGCTGATCGCCGGCGCGGGCGCCCTGACGGGCACCGTGGTGGGCATCATGTCCGAAGGGCTGGATCTGACCACGCACAACCGGGAGGATCATCCCGTCGTCTTCGATGACCTCCCCCTGAGCGGCGACGAACACACGGACGAGATTATCCGCAAGGGCGCGGAAGCCCTGAAGCAGCTCCGGGAGGCCAACGAGGCGATCAAGGACAAGGATCTGTCGGACAAGATCTACGCGGTGGAAGACAAGTGCGTGTCCATCTTCCGCACCATTGCCGAGAAGCCCGCGAAATCCGCCCAGATCCGCAAGTTCATGAACTATTATCTCCCCACCACCCAAAAGATGCTCGCAAGCTATCAGACCATGCAGGAGCGCGGCATCTCGCAGGACGCTCTGCGGGAGCACCGGGAGACGCTCTCCCGCGGCCTGGACATGGTGAACACCGCCTGCCAGAAGCAGCTGGACAACCTGTTTAAGGAAACCCAGATGGACATCTCTACGGACATCGACGTGCTCGAGCAGATGCTCAAGCGCGACGGCTATGTCGAGGGCGATCTCAGCGGCGCCGCCATCTCCTCGGCGGCCAAAGCGGCCATCACCGCCGCGGCCGCCCAGATGGCCGCCGGGGAGGACGTGCCGCTGCTGGTGGTTCCCAGCACCGAAAACGCCGGGCACAGTCCCGCCGCCAAGGCCGGCGGAACCGTCGATCTGCCGCGCTGATTCCCGTTTATCTTTCTTCTCAGCATATTCAGAAACTCATCCGACAGAAAAGGAGCGACCCGCCATGACAGAGTCCAACATCCCGCAGATGCCCGAACTGGTGCTGACCCCCAAGGCCGCTGAGCCGGCCCCCGCCGAAGCGTCCATTCAGCAGACCATCGAGCAGGCCGCCGGCATCCTGACCACCCCCGCCGAGCAGCCCAAGCCCACCGTCTCCCAGGACGTGGCCCCGACCCTGGACGACAGCATGCTGACCGACGCCGAGCGCCAGGCCATCGACGCCTTTATCGCCAAGCTGGACGTCACCAACCCGGACCATGTGCTGCTCTTCGGCGCAGAAGCCCAGAAGAAGGTGGCATCCTTCTCCGACAGCGCCCTGGCCGCCGTGAAGACCCAGGACACCGGCGAGGTGGGCCAGATGCTCACCGATCTGGTGCAGCAGCTCAAAAACTTCGACAAGGATACCGAAAAGCCCGCCGGTCTGTTCAGCCGGCTCTTCTCCAAGCCCATCGATCAGCTCGAGCGCATGAAGACCAGCTACAACAAGGTCTCCGTCAACGTCGAGACCATCGCCAGCAGCCTGGAGAATTATCAAACCCAGCTGCTCAAGGACGTGGCCATGTTCGACCGTCTCTATGACGAGAACAACACGTATTTCCACGAACTGACCCTTTACATCATCGCCGGCGACAAGTACCTGGCCCAGGTGCGCGGCACCGACCTGAAGGAGCTGCAGGAGATCGCCGCCAAGAGCGGCGACGCCATGGACGCGCAGAAGGCCAATGACCTGGCCGCCCAGTGCGACCGGCTGGAGAAGAAGCTCTACGACCTGAAGCTGACCCGCCAGGTGTCGATCCAGATGGCGCCCCAGATCCGCCTGCTGCAGAACAACGACAGCCTGCTGGTGGAGCGCATCCAGTCCACCCTGTCCAACACCCTGCCCCTGTGGAAGAACCAGATGGTGCTGGCCCTGGGCCTGGCGCACAGCGAGGAGGCCCTGAAGGCCCAGACCGCCGTCACCGACATGACCAACGAGCTGCTCAAGAAGAACGCCGAGAAGCTCAAGACCGGCACCGTCGAGACCGCGCGGGAGGCCGAGCGCGGCATCATCGACATCGAGACCCTGACCCAGACCAACCAGTCCCTCATCGACACCATCACCGAGGTCATGCAGATTCAGCGGGACGGCCGCGCCAAGCGCATTGAGGCCGAGAAGACCCTGTACCGCATGGAGTCCGAGCTCAAGCAGAAGCTGCTGAGCACCAACCTCTGATTCCCCGGTATTCATTCGTGCGATCCATACCGTGCCGCGGCACGGCAGACATGGCCGGACGGTGCCTGCATCAGCCGTCCGGCCGGTTTCTTTCAGGCAAGTGCGGGAGGTGTGCGGGATGCTGGTTCTGGGACTCACCGGCGGGATCGCCTGCGGCAAGAGCAATGTCTCCCGCATCCTGCGCGGCCTCGGCGCGTTTATTGTGGACGGGGACGAGCTCTCCCGGCGGCTGACGGCCCCGGGCGGAGAGGCCCTGCCCGATATCCGGACCACCTTCGGGGACGGCGTCTTCCTCGCGGACGGGCAGCTGGACCGCAAAGCGCTCGGCCGCATCGTTTTCGCGGATCCCGCCGCGCTGGAAAAGCTCAACGCCATCATGCGTGCCCGGCTCCGGGCCTTGATCCGGGCCGAAATGCGCCTTGCGGAGGCCGCCGGGGCGGCGGTCTGCGTGCTGGACATGCCCCTGCTCTACGAGGAGGAGCTGGACCGCTGGTGCGACCGGGTCTGGTGCGTCACGGTGCCGGAGGCCGTCCAGCTGAGGCGCCTGGCGGAGCGGGACGGCCTGAGCGCCGAAGAAGCCCGGCAGCGCATCGCCAGCCAGCTTCCCACCGCGGAGAAGGCCGTCCGGGCGGACGTGGTCATCGACACCGACCGACCGCCGGAGGAGACGGAAGCCCTGATCCCGGCGCTCTGGGCCCGGGAGCTCGCCCTGATCGACAAGGAGGCGGACTGATATGCGACTGTGTCCCCGCTGCGGCAACAGCGTTGCCTCCGGCGTTCTGGTGTGCCCATTCTGCATGGAAGCCCTGCCCGCGGAGGAACCGCGCCGCCGCCGAAGCGCCCAGCCTCCGCAGGAGATCGAGCGTTCCCGCTACCGTGAGAGCCGTTACGCCTACACGCCGGCGGAGATTCCGCCGGAGGAGCGCGCACAGCGCCCGCGGCGCAGACCCGTCAAGCCACGCCCGCGCTGGGCCGTTCCGCTGATGGCCGGCTGCGGTGTCCTCGCCGCGCTCTTCCTGTTCCTCGCCATCCGGAACATTGCCGTCGTCAACGGCGAGGAGGCCAGAAAGATCCGGGCGTACACGGAGATCGTCACCAATCACCCCCAGCAGTACACGCAGCTGGTGGAGACCTACGCGGCCAAATACAACCTGCAGCCCGCCTTCGTCTGCGCCATCATCCTCAACGAGAGCAGCTTCCGGCCCACGGCGGAATCCGGCATCGGCGCACGCGGCCTGATGCAGCTGATGGAGGGCACCGCCTCCTGGATCAACAGTGAGTACCTGCACCTGCCGGACTACAGCTTCCAGAAGCTCTGGGATCCGGAGGTCAACATCATGTTCGGCTGCTGGTATCTGCGCTATCTGAGCAGCCTGTTCAACGGCGATCCGGTGCTGGTGGCCTCTGCTTATCACGCCGGGCAGGGCAATGTGAAGCTCTGGCTGGCCAACCGCGCATATTCCGGGGACGGCGTGAGCCTGGCGGTGGAGAATATCCCCACCGACGACACCCGTTCCTATGTCAGAAAGGTGGTCCGTGACTATGCGATTTACGACGCGCTCTACTACCGCGCATTCAACGATGCGCAGACCGCTATCGTGGATCCTCGTTCTGATGCTGCTGATCCCTCCGCTGAGCGTTAACGCCGGAAATGTGGGCATCTCGCTCTCCGTCGGCATCCAGTCCACCAAGACCTTTACCATCCGGCCCCTGGAGCCCCTGGAGCGCGATGTCCGCAGCATCTACAGCCTGGTCTACGAGCCGCTGGTCACTGTCAACGACGCCTATGAGCCCGAGGGCTGCCTGGCGGAGAGCTGGCTGGAGAGCAACAACGGCCGCACCTGGACCTTCAACCTGCGCAGCAACCTCACCTTCTCCGACGGTTCCCCGCTGACCGCGTCCGACGTCGTGGCCACCGCCAACGCGATCCTGGAGCGCGCTGCCGACGAGACCGCCGCCGACAAGGGTTACTACGGGAACCTACGGTACTTCGTGGACCGGATTTCCGCCCCGGATGACCGGACCGTGGTGGTGCGCACCAAGAGCAACCGCTCCTACTACGGCATGCTCTATGCCATGACCTTCCCCGTTCTGCCCGCCGCGGAGGTGAACCAGGACGACCCGATGGGCTCCGGCCCCTATTTCATCGCGGATTTCGCCCCGGGTTTCTATATCACCCTGGAAGCCAATCCCAACTGGTGGCGCTCCCCGCCCCAGGTCACCCAGATCACCTTCATGTGCCACGACACCCAGAAGGCGGTCATGGAGTCCTACGAATACGGCCGCGTCAACACGGTGTTCTCCCGGTCCATCGCCGCCGCCCAGTACCGTTCCGGCTCCACCTCCCTGGCCCTGGACTACCGCACCAGCCAGCTGGAGATGCTGCTGATGAACCAGACCTACACCAAGCTGGCCAGCCCGGGCGTGCGCATGGCCATCCGCTACGCCCTGGACCCGGACGCGATCGCCGAAAGCGTGTACATGGGCACGGCGTACCGGACCAACACGCCGATCAACCCCGACTCCTGGCTCTATGACAGCCACGCGGACGAGACCGTGGTGCACGACCCGGATGAAGCCCGCCGCATTCTGGAATCGGAGGGCTGGGGCGACAGCAACGAGGACGGCGTGCTGGACCGGCTGATGGACAACGGCGAGCTACAGGAGCTGACGCTGCGGCTGCTGGTCTACGAGGAGCCGGACAACGACGTCCGCTTTCAGGCCGCGGACATGATCAAGAGCCAGCTGGGCGCGGTGGGCATCGGCGTCGAAATCGCCAACGCCACCTACACCGACGCCCAGACCCGGCTCAGCGCGGGCAATTTCCACCTCGCCCTGGTGGCCTTCGAGATGGACCCCTGTCCGGACCCGGGCTTTCTGCTGACCCGGGGCAACACCGGCAACTATGGCCGCTACCGCTCCGAAGCGATGGATGAGCTGATCAACACCTCCCTGCGCAAGGAGGCTTACACCCCCGGGACCTTCCGCGACCGGATGGTGGAGATCCAGGAGCTGCTCATCCAGGACTGCCCCTTCGTCTGCCTGTATTACCGGGGCGGCACCGTGCTGACCCGCTACATGTACACCACGGCCCGGAACATCCGGGAATACGAACTCCTCCGGGGGATTGAGCTTTTCCGGAGATGAGCAGGAGGACCCTATGGACTGGATCGAACTGATTGTGCACACGACCACCGCCGGCGCGGACGGCGTCAGCGCGGCCCTGATCGACGCCGGCGCGGACGGCACGATGGTGGAGGATCGCGCGGACGTGCCGGATCCCGCCAAGCCCAACGGCTACTGGGAGATCATCGACCCCCACATGGTCGACGCCATGCCGGAGGATGTGCTGGTTCACGCCTGGTTCAAGCCCGACGCCGCTTACCCTGAGCGCCTGCAGACCCTGCGCGGCCGCCTGGACGCCCTGCGCACCCATCTCGGGGACGCGGCGGGCAGCCTGACGCTGGAGACGGTCTCCGTCCGGGACGAGGACTGGTCGGAGGTCTGGAAGCGCTTCTACAAGCCGTTCCGGGCCGGGAAAACCCTGGTGGTGAAGCCCAGCTGGGAGCCCTATGACGCGAAGCCCAGCGACCGGGTCATCGAAATCGACCCCGGCATGGCCTTTGGCAGCGGCACCCACGAGACCACCGGCATGTGCCTGGAGCTGCTGGAGAAGGCGGTGCACGGCGGCGAGCGGGTCATCGACGTGGGCACCGGCAGCGGCATCCTGGCCATCGGCGCCGCGCTGCTGGGCGCCGCCTCGGTGCTGGCCACGGACATCGATCCCGTCGCCGTGCGGGTCGCGAGGGAGAACATTGCCCTCAACGGCCTTTCGGACGTCATCGCCGCCGAGCAGGGGGACCTGCTGGAGAACCGGGACGCCGTGTGCGACGTCTGTGTCGCCAACATCATCGCCGACATCATCTGCCAGTTCGCCGCGCCCCTCACGGCGCACATCGTGCCCGGCGGTTCTTTCATCTGCTCCGGCATCATCAAGGAGCGGGAGAACGATGTGCTGCAGGCGCTCAAGGCCGCGGACTATGAGGTCGTGGAGGTCCTCCGCCGGGGCGAGTGGGTGGCCATGCTGACGAGGAGGCCCGCCTGATGCACCGTTTCTATGCGGACGCCGCTTCCGTCACGCCCGGCGCAGAGGTAGCGCTTTCCTCGGAGGAATCGCGCCATCTGACCCAGGTGCTGCGCCTGAAGGCCGGCGATCCCGCGCAGCTGATCTGCGGCGGCCGGCGCTGGCAGGCCGAGGTTGCGTTCGCCGACGCGGACCGCGCCGTGCTGCGCGCCGGGACACTTCTCCCCGCCACCGAGCCCGCCCTGCGGGTCACGCTCTTTCAGGGGCTGCCCAAGGGCGACAAGATGGAGCTGATCATCCAGAAGGCCGTGGAGCTCGGCGTGTCGGGCATCGTGCCCGTGGCCATGCAGCGCAGTGTGGTCCGGCTTTCGGCCGCGGACGGCGAAAAGAAGCGGGAGCGCTGGCAGCGGATCGCCCGGGAGGCCTGCAAGCAGTCCGGCCGGAGTGAGGAGCCCGCGGTCGCCCTCCCCTGCCCCCTCTCCCGCCTGGCCGGGATGCTCTCGGATCACGACGCGGTGCTGGTGCCCTGGGAGGAAGCCGACAATCTCAGCCTGACCGGGTTTCACGCACAGCACCCGCAAGCGCGCAGCATCGCGCTGGTCATCGGCCCCGAGGGCGGCATCGACCCCGCCGAGATCGCCCTGCTGCGGGAGAGCGGCGCGCTGCCGGTGACCCTGGGCCCCCGGATCCTGCGGACCGAGACCGCCGGTCTGGCCGCCCTGTCCGTGCTGATGGCCCTGTACGGTGAAATGGAGGCGATGCCCCGTGGATAGATCCGTCGCCTTCTTCACCCTGGGCTGCAAGGTGAACCAATACGACTCCCAGGCCATGCTCGAGCGCTTCCGCAGCGCCGGGTACCGGGCGGTCCCCTTTGACGGCGACGCGGGCATCTATGTGATCAACACCTGCACCGTCACCGGTGTCGGCGACAAGAAGTCCCTGCAGCTGGCCCGGCGGGTGCGCCGGGAGCACCCCGACAGCCTGCTGATCCTCTGCGGCTGCCTGGCCCAGCGCAAAGCGGAGGCCCTGCTGGAAACCGGCGCGGGCCTGATCCTCGGCACCCAGCGGCGCATGGAGGTCGTGGAGCTGGCGGAGCGGGTGCTGGCGACCGGCAAGCCCCTGTGCGCCGTGGAGCCCCTGGGCGAAAGCCTGCGCTATGAGCCCATGACCATCCGCAGCCAGGAGGAGCACACCCGGGCCGTGATGAAAATCCAGGAGGGCTGCGGCAACCGCTGCACCTACTGCATCATCCCCAGCGTGCGGGGTCCCATCCGCAGCAGGCGGCCGGAGGACATCACGGCGGAAGCCCTGGCCCTCGCGCAGGCCGGCTTCCCGGAGCTCGTGCTCACCGGCATCCACCTGACCAGCTACGGCCGGGACCTCGGGGACAGCATTTCCCTGCTCGACGGGATCCGGGCCGCCGCAGTGCCGGGCATCCGGCGCATCCGCCTGGGCAGTCTGGAGCCCACTGTGGCCACGGCCGCCTTTGCCGAGGCCCTGCGGGATGTTCCCGGCCTCTGCCCGCAGTTTCACCTGGCCCTTCAGTCCGGCAGCGACAGCGTGCTGCGGCGCATGGCCCGGCGCTACAACATGCGCATGTACCGGGACGCCGTGGCCAACATCCGCAGTGTCTGGCCGGACGCTGCGCTGACCACGGACATCCTCACCGGCTTCCCCGGGGAGACGGAGGCGGAGTTCCGCGAAACCTGCGACGTCATCCGAGAAGTGGGCTTTGCCCGCATCCACGTCTTCCCCTACTCGCCGCGGGAGGGCACGCCGGCCGCCGTCATGCCCGGCCAGCTCACCCGGACCGAAAAGGAAGCCCGCGTCCGGGAGCTCATCGCCGTCGGCGAGGAGACCGCACGCCGCTGGGAGCAGCGGTGGATCGGCCGCACGGCCGAGGTCCTGCTGGAGGTCTGCCGGGACGGCTTCTGGCACGGGTACACCCCGGAATACATTCCCGTCCGTGTCCCCGACGCCCCGGGCCTGAGCCAGGGCGCGATCATCCCCGTATGCCTCCGGGATCCGGACGCCGACGGCATGACCGGCATCCCCGAAACCGGCCCGAACACATAAATACCAGACAGAAAGAAGGAGAAGAAAAATGAGCGACTGCCTGTTCTGCAAGATCATTGCCGGCGAAATTCCCTCCACCAAGGTTTACGAGGACGAGCTGACCTATGCCTTCCGGGACATCAACCCCATGATGCCCACCCATGTGCTGGTGGTGCCGCGTCAGCACCTGACCGGGCTGTCCGCGGCGGACGAGGCCTCAGACGCCGTGCTGGCCGCGTGTCTGCGCGCCTGCGCGAAGGTCGCCGCACAGGAGGGCCTGACCGGCGGCTTCCGGGTGGTCTCCAACTGCGGCGACGACGCCTGCCAGAGTGTGAAGCACCTGCATTTCCACGTGCTGGGCGGCGGAAAAATGACCGACAAGATGGGCTGAAACCCGCGTCACGATTGCAAAAATGTGACACCTCGCAATTTTTCCGCAATTTTCCGCTTGACGGATATGGGCATTCGCGCTATAATACCCCTACGGTTTTGCCCACCGTCCGTCTTGCCGGCCAGAGTCAAGGCAGGATGTGCGAGAGGAGGGATATCAAGTGTCTGAGGTTCGTGTACGCGAGAACGAGTCCCTGGAGAGCGCGCTGAAGCGCTTTAAGCGGCAGTGCGCCCGCGCCGGCGTCATCCAGGAAGTCAGGAAGCGCGAGCATTACGAAAAGCCCAGCGTCAAGCGCAAGAAGAAGGCTGAGGCCGCCCGCAAGCGCAAGTGGTAATAACGCCAAAAGAAACGCCCTTTCCCGCCTAGGAAAGGGTTTTTGCTTGCCTGAATCCGTCAGGGCGCGATGGCCAGCAGCCGCTCCATCAGGGCCAGCGCCTGTGCGTCCCCGCTGGTCTCCAGCTTCCAGGTGCCATGCGATTCCTGCGCGTTCAGCAGATCCCGCTGGGTCAGTACCCGGCGCAGCTGCCGGGCCGTGCCCGCGTTGCCGTCGACGACGGCCGTGGACGGCGGCAGCAGTTCCGCGAGCACCGGCCGCAGAAACACATAATGCGTGCAGCCCAGCACCACTGCGTCCGGCGGCTCCCTGCGCCAGGGAGAGAGCACCTGCGCGAGATAGGCGCGCGCACCGGCAAAGTCCATCTGCTCCACCAGCTCCATCAGCCCCGGGCAGGGCAGCGGGATCGCGCCCTCGCCGTAGTGCTCCATCAGGCGCTGGAACTTTTCCAGACGCAGGGTCATGGGCGTTCCCAGCACCAGCACGGTCCCGCCGTGGCGCAGCTGGGACGCGGGCTTGAGCGCCGGCTCCATGCCGATGATCGGGTAATCCGGGTGCGCGGCGCGCAGCGAGGCCGCCGCGGCCGCGGTGGCGGTGTTGCAGGCGATCACCACCGCCTTGGCGCCCCTGCTCAGTAGCCGGTCAAACACGCTCTCCGCAAGCGTCAGCACGGCCTCCGCCGTCTTTGTCCCATAGGGCGCGTTGGCCGTGTCGCCGAAATACAGGAAATCCTCATGGGGCAGCTCCCGCAGCAGGGCCGCCAGGACGCTGATGCCCCCCGCGCCGCTGTCAAAGACCCCCACTGGCCTTTCGGATGCCATCGCCCTCACCCCCTTGTGTCCTCCGCTGCATTATACGCTGTTTCTTCCTATATTTCAAGCTTGCAAGCCCTGTCGATTCGTGGTATGATAAACCCGATTATCGGGAGGTGAGCGGCGTGGCCGTGGAAGAGATCCGGATCGGGGACGTGGTGCAGACCCGCAAGCAGCACCCCTGCGGCTCCAGCGAGTGGACCGTGACCCGCATCGGCGCGGACATCAAGATCCGCTGCAGCGGCTGCGGACGCATCGTGATGATGGACCGGGATACCTTTTTGAAGCGCCGGAAAAAGCTGATCTCCCAGGGACCTGCCCCGGAACCCCCTGCCGCTTTGTAAATAAAGAACCGCCGCCCTTGCGGCCCGCTGCCCTTCGTGCTATACTGTTTTTTGACTCATTTCTTGAGAGGAGTTGCCCGCTCATGCTGAAAAGACTGTTGTCCGCGCTGCTGATTCTGATACTGACGGCCTGCGCTCTGCCCGCCCTGGCCGAGGAAGTGGACGATGAGGACGAGAACGACCTCACCGGCGACGCCCTGGAGGCCTTCCTGGAGGAAGAGGCGTCCGTCGATGACGACGACCAGGAGCCCGAAACGGCGCTGGGGCCCACCATCCATGAGATGGACCTGAGCGAGGTCACCAAGAACACCCCGGTGATCTACACCTGCCGGGTCATCCTGACCACCAACAGCGATCACACCAGCCTCTATTCCCAGCGCATCGCGGACAAGAAGTACACCGTGACCTCGGTGTCCAGGAGCACCAAGGCAGAGCTCCTGTCCGTCGGCCTCAACTGGTGCATCGCGCGCTGCAACGGCAAGCTGGGCTATATCAAGCGCGCCAAGATCGCGGAGGTCAAGCCGGTGGATCCGGTGAACACCCCGCCCTACGGCGTGCTCAAGAGCACCTACGTCTGCACCGCCGCCACCGAGTGCCATGTGCGCAAATCCATGAGCGAGGAAGACGCCACCTATGTGGTGCTCAACCCCGGCACACGCCTGTCCCTGTGGAAGATCGTCGACGGCTGGGGCGTGGTGATCTACATGCGCAACTACGGCTACATCCGCATGGACGAGCTGACGGACCTGGTTCCCGTCTCCCCCACGGATCGCGCCGTGAGCGCCGACACCCCCATCGCCGCCTACACCTCGTTCTACAACATGGCGCAGACGGAAAAGAACATCAACCGCATCTGGAACATCCAGCTCGGCAGCCAGCTGATGACCTGCACGCTGCAGCCGGGCGAAGCCTTCAACTTCAACAAGCGCGTCGGACCCTACAACAAGAACACCGGCTATAAGATCGCCGGCGTGCTCTCTGGCGGCGGCGCAGCCTCCGGATACGGCGGCGGCACCTGCCAGGTGTCCTCCACCCTCTACAACGCCCTCAAGCAGCTGCCTGGCGTGACCATCCTGCACCGCAGGCCCCACGGCGAGGGCGGCGCCACCTACCTCCCCCACGGCATGGACGCCGCCGTGGGCAACTCCCAGCTGAACCTCAAGTTCCGCAATGATTACAGCTTCCCCATCCGCATCGAGGGCCACTCCTCCGATGACGGCGCGCTGCTGATGGTGGTCTACCGCGCGGACATGACCGACGGCGCCCCTCTGGCGGCCAATGCGGACTGAATCCCGGTTGTTTCCCGATCAAAGAGCCATGAAAGGAGGCTTGCGCGTGAAAAGAATCCTCATGGCTCTTTTCCTGTGCGTGCTGACCTTTGCCGCTTATCCGGCCCTGGCGGCGCAGACCCGCATCGAGCCGGACAGGCCCGTGCCGGATTATGTCAGCTGGCTGCTGGAGGTGGCCGGCGGCGAAGTGGGCTACAAGGAGGGCGATCACGGCTGGACCAAATACGGGGAATGGGCCGGCGATCCCTACGCCCAGTGGTGCGCCGAATACCTGTGCTGGTGCGTGGATCAGGTGGATCAGCAGCACGGGACCGGCCTGCTGAACACCGTCTATCCCATGTATTCCGGCTCCAACACCGGCCGCAGCTGGTTCATCCGGCAGGGCCGCTTTGTGGTGCGCTGGGGCAACCTGGAGGGCTGGGGCTATCAGTGGCTCAAGGGCGAGGATCACTTCCTCACCACCGGCGATTACATCCCCCAGCCCGGCGACTGGGTGTTCTTCACCTGGACGAGCGACGAGAACACCGACCACGTGGCCATGGTGGAATACTGCACCCGGGACGACGCCGGCAATGTGACGATCCACTGCCTGGAGGGCAACACGCCCGCCACCGTCAAGCGGGCCGAGTATGACCTGCACTACAGCCGGATCCTCGGCTACGGCACCGTGCACGACATGTGCGACTGGACCCTGCGCGGCGGCAACAGCGGGGAAAAGGTGGCGCAGCTCCAGCGCAAGCTGGTCCGCCTGGGCGCGCTGACCGAGGATCAGGTGGACGGGATCTACGGCAGCGCCACCGCCCAGGCCGTCCGCGACTATCAGGCCGCCAACGGCATTGCGGTCAACGGCATCGCCAACATCTCCACGCAGACGTCCATCAACCGCCGGATCTACCGCCTGGAGCACGACAACCCGGACAACTGGAAAGTCAACGACGCCAGCGTGGACGACGAGCTCACCCTGGACGACTTCACCGATTTCGACGCGCTGCTCTCCAGCCCTGCGCCGGAGGCAGCGGAGGAAGAAGAGTTTACCCTGCTGCAGGACGAGGACAGTCCGGACGCGGATGATGGCCTGACCCAGGACGCGGTCCCCGACTGGTACGGAGAGCAAACGCCATGAGAAAGAAGATCCGCACTGCCCTGGCGATGTTCCTGGCCCTGCTCCTGCCCCTAGGCGCCGCCGCGGACAGCGTCTGCGCCTGGACGGCGCGCCTGGAGATGCAGGCCGAGCCGGAGGACCGGTCCCTCGCCGCCCTGGCGGAGCTGCTGGAAGCCCTGGAGGCCGAGGGCACCTATGCCCGGACCGATGACGGCGTCTTTGAACTGAACCTGACTGTCGGCGTCCCGGGCCAGAAAGCGAGCCGGACGCCGCTGCGCCTGCGCGGAACCGACGCGCTCTGGATCCTTACCTCCCCTCTGCTGGGCGATGAGCAGCTGCTGTTTCACAATGAGAACCTGCCCGAGTACTTCAACAAGCTGCAGAATCATCTCTCGCTGCCGCTCGCGCCGCTGGCCCTGCTGAACCCTTACAGCAGCGAGGC
>CAMKAE010000015.1 GCA_946410395.1 uncultured Clostridia bacterium | reverse complement strand
CGGAACCCGCTGCGGGTGCTGCTCTTTGCCGGGTATTACCTGCAGCTGCCGCAGGGCCCGATCTCCACCTGGAAGGAGCTGGGCGGCCAACTGACGCAGGGCCACCGGCTGGATCCGGTGAATATCGCCTCGGGCCTGCAGCGGGCGGCGTGGGGCTACTTCAAGAAGATGGTGCTGGCGGACCGGTTGGCGGCCGTCACCGCGGCGCTGTTGGAGGGGAAGGACATGCCGGGCTGGTTTGTGCTCGGCGGCGTGATCCTCTATGCCATCCGGCTTTATGCGGACTTTTCCGGCGGCCTGGACATCGTGCGCGGCATCTCGCGGATGTTCGGCGTCACCCTGCCGGAGAACTTCCGCCGGCCCTTTCTGGCGGACTCGGTGGCGGACTACTGGCGCCGGTGGCACATCACCTTAGGCGCGTGGTTCCGCAGCTATCTGCTCTACCCCCTGGTCACCTCCCGCGCGGCGGTGGCCTTCACCCGCAAGACCGGCCCGCTGATAGGGAAGAAGACAGCCCGCGCCCTGCCCACGGCCTTCGCCACGCTGCTGGTCTTTCTGCTGATCGGCGTATGGCACGCGGCCAACTGGAACGCGGTGATCTACGGCGGGTATTTCGGGCTGCTGATGGCGGTTTCGCTGCTGCTGGAGCCGCTATGGAAGGCGGCGCGCCAGAGGCTGCATCTGCCGAAAAACGGCTGGATGCGGCCGATCCGCGTGGTTCGCACCTGGGCGCTGGTGCTGCTGGCCCAGTACTTTGCCTTCACTTCCGGACCGGAACAGGGATGGGGCCTGCTGTGCCAGACCGCTGCCGGCTGGGATTTCAGCGGCTTTGCGGCGCAGTGGGAGGCAGTGATGCCGGCGCTGGAGTGGATCATCGCCGGGGCGGCCTTTGCGCTCCTGACGGCGGTGGATCTGCTGACCGAGTGGAAGAACGACCTGTGCGACCGGCTGGCGAAGCCCTCGCTCTTCTGGCTGCGCTGGCCGGCGCTGATCCTGCTGATCGTGGCGATCGCGGTGCTTGGCTGCTACGGTGAGGGTTTTGACAGTGCTTCCTTTGTGTACATGCGGTTCTGAGGTGGAGCATGCAAGAGAAAAGTGCGGTGCGAGAAAAACGCAGGGCGGGCGTGCTGGCGGCCTTCTGGGCCCGGGCGCTCTGCTTTGCCGTGCTGCTGGCGGCGGCCCTGGGCTATGCCGCCTACGCGCTGATCCCCAAGTACGACTACGGCATCTGCAGCATGCTGAACCATTACCGGCAGCCCCGGGAGAGCGTGGATGTGCTGGTGGTGGGCACCAGCATCGCCTACGCGGGTATCAACACCAACGTGCTCTGGGAGGAGTACGGCATCGCGGCCTATGACCTGTGCAGCGCGGAGCAGCCCTTCTGGGACAGCTATTACATCCTGAAGGAGGCCCTGAAGACCCAGCGGCCCAAGCTGATCATCCTCGACGCCAAGCCGGCCATCTATACCCAGGATTACAGCCGGAGGAGCCGGATCATCATGTCCACCTTCGGCATCCTGTCCCCGGAGAACCGCCTGGGCGCCATCCGGGCGAGCCTGGAGGACCCGGACGAGGTGCGGGACTACCTGCTGGCCCTCCCGGTGCTGCACAACGGATACAGCAAGCTCGAGGGGCGCATGCTGGCCTTCCCGCCGGACAACGGGGGCCGCGGCGGCGCGTGGAAGGGCTTCATCGAGGTGGACACCGTCGAAAAGCACAGCAAGCCCTCCTTTGTCTGGAACAGTGTGAAGCGCCCCATCAACGCCCGCGAGGAGGAGTATGTCCGGAAGATCTTCGCGCTGGCAAAGGAGGAGGGCATCCCGCTGCTGCTGGTCTGCATGCCCAACCCGGACTACAAGGAAGACCACATGTACATGAATGATCTCTGGCATGTGGCGGAGGAGTACGGCGCCTCGGGCTTGGAGGGCGAGGTGGGCATCAACTACAACCATCCGGACCTGCGCTTCGGCCTGCGGTATTCCAGCTGCTTCGCGGACTGGCAGCACCTGAACGTGAAGGGCAGCATGATTTTCAGCAAAAGGCTGGGGGAGGACCTGAAGGCCCGTTATGACCTGCCGGACCGCCGGGGCGACCCGGCCTGGGCCTCCTGGCAGGAGGCCGCCGACGCGTGGTACGCGCGCCTGCCCGGGTTTGCGTCGTCCGGACTGGAGGAGGGAGCGAACTGATGCGCAATATGCTGGAATACCTGGAGTGGTCCGCGCGGCGGCATCCGGACCGGGTGGCCTTTCATGACGACCGCGACGCCCTGACCTTTTCCGCGCTGCTGGCCGCGGCCCGGCGCATCGGCAGCCGTCTGGCGCAGCGCGTTCCGCTGCGGCAGAGCGTCGCGCTGCTGCTGGATCCCCGGAGCATCCGCAACATCCCGGCCCTGTTCGGCGTGCTGTGCGCGGGCTGCGCTTACGCCCCGCTGGACATCGCGATGCCGCAGGAGCGCCTGGCGGAGCTCCTGCGCCTGCTGGCTCCCGGCGCGGTGATCGCGGACGAGAAGGGCGCCGCGGCTGCCCGGGACATTCTCCCCGCGGACGCGGCGCTGATCCCGTATGATGAGGCCGCCGCGGCCGAAGAGTTGCCGGAGGTCCTGGCGGCCATCCGGGAACAGACCCGGCCGGAGGACCCGATGTCCATCCTCTACACCAGCGGCTCGACCGGCATTCCCAAGGGCTCCGTGCAGACCCACGCCGGCTACATCGCCTGGACGGAGGCCACCATCCCGATCTACGGGCTGACGGAGGACACGGTTTTCGGCAACCAGTCCCCCTTCTTTTACGCCAACTCCGTGTTCGACATTGCGACCCCGGTGGCGCTCTCTGCCCGGGTGTATCTGCTGCCGGCGGGGGTGCTGACCTTCCCGCGCAGGCTGATCCAGTGCCTGCGGGAGCAGCGCGTCAGCGCCCTGTGCATGACGCCGTCCAGCTTCATCGGCGTGGCAAATGCCGGGGTGCTGGAGCCCGGGTGCCTGCCGGACCTGCGCTGGGGCGTGATGAGTGGCGAGTCTATGCCCTGGGCGCCGCTGGAGACCTGGATGCGGGCCACCCCCAATGCGGCCTGGTGGCACTATTACGGCAGCACGGAGATGTTTTCGGTGGCGGTGGGAAAGGTCGGGCCGGAATACGCCCGGGAAGCCCGCCTGCCGGTGGGACGGATCTTCCCGTCGGTGGCGGTGCGCTTCGTGGGCGAGGACGGGGAACCCGTTCCGGCCGGGGAACCGGGGGAGATGCTGGTCAGCAGCCCCTGGGTTTCGCGGGGATATCACCGGGATTCGGCGCGCACGGCCGCGTCCTGGCTCGAGCGGGACGGCCGCACCTGGTACCGCTCCGGGGACATCGGGCAGCTGCGGGCGGACGGCCAGCTGACCGTCCTGGGCCGCCGGGACAGCCAGATCAAGCACAGGGGCTACCGCATGGAGCTGGGGGACGTGGAAAACGCGCTGCGCGGCGTGCCCGCGGTGCGGGAGAGCTGCGTGCTCCACGACCGGGAACAGGACCGGATCTGGTGCTTCGCCGCGGGAGACATGGACGAAAAAGCCCTGCGCCGCGCCCTGCGGGGGAAACTGCCCGGGTACATGATCCCCGACAGGATCGTGTGTCTGGCGCGCATGCCCCACAACGCGAGCATGAAGGTGGACCGGGCGGCGCTGCGGGCACTGATGGAACAGGGGTAAGGTTCGCACGGTGCGAAGGTTGGGGGAGGAGAGCATGAAACAGCGCTACAGTATCAGCGAGATGGCGGAGCTGCTGGGCGTGACCACCCACATGCTGCGGCATTATGAGAAGGTCGGCATCATTCAGCCCGAAGTGCACCCGGAGAACGGATACCGGTTTTATACGGTGCTGGACACCCGACGCTTCAACCTGAGCCGGCTGTTCCTGGCCTGCGGCCTGTCGCTCGAGGCGTGTGCCGAGCTGCTGGCCAGCCCGGATGCCGCCCGGACGGAGCGCCTGCTGGAGGCCGCTGTCCGGGAAAAACAGCTTGAGATCGAGAAAGCCCGGGTTGCCATGCGCTTTTTGAACAATCTCCGCAGCTTGTATCCGCACCTGCAGGAGCGTGTGAACCGGGTCTGGGTGGAGAATCTGCCGAAGATGTGGCGGCTGAATGTGTCCCAGATGGAGAAGGCCGTGCTGACGCCGGAGCTTCGGCAGCAGCGGGAAGCATGGCTGGCCTGTCAGCCGGGCGTATACTGGACGAGCTGCATCCGCCGGGATACGCTTCGGGACAGGAAGACGGGGCCCATTGAATACGACTTTGGCCTGATGTGTTACGAGAGCGACGCGCTTGCCATGGGCTTGCGGCAAACGCCGGACGTGGAGGTCGTCGCGGGCGGTGACTATCTGGTGACCATCCACGAAAAGAGTGACAGAGGAGCGTTTACCTGGGAGGACATTGCGGCGCTGACACAGTATATGCAGGACCGGGAGATCCGGCTGCACGGGGACGCGTTTTCACACATCCTCGCGTCCCGCTGTGTGGACGGCAGGGTATACAACGATCATCGGGTCTTTCTCAAGATCTATACCTGATGCGTGCGGGATTTTCCAGATGTGATTCGGTTTTTTCCATTGACCTTCGCAGCGTGCGAAGGCCTATTCTTTTTCCAGCGAAACCGAAGAGCGGTTTCAGTCCCCGCCGCGCGAAGAGAGACGTGCGGCTCGACCGGAGAAAGGAGCATTCCCATGAAAAAACTCGCACTGCTGATGGCTCTGGTCATGCTTGCTTCCTGCGTTGGCCTCACCGGCCTGGCGGAAGGCAGCGACGTGATCAAGGAGAGCGCCTCCGGCTTCTACTATGTGGAAGCAAACGGAGAACAGATCCGCGTCAGCGCCAAGGACCGCGCCATCCTGATCGAACAGGACGGGCTGTGGTTCCGGGACCTGAACAAGAACGGCTCCCTGGATGTCTATGAGGACTGGCGCCAGGACATCGATGCCCGCGTGGCGGACGTCCTTTCCCAGATGAGCCTGGACATGAAGCTGGGCAACCTGGCCAACGATTTCACCGGCGGCGCCTTCTCGCCCATCTATCCGATGCAGGACGAATGGCTCTACAGCCAGGAAGACCACATCACCCTCAGCGACAACATCACCTACCGTCCCATGTGGTATGAGATCAACAAGAACCACGTGACCCACTATTCCTACTCTTCCACCGGAACGCCCAAGGAGCAGCAGGACGTGCTCAACGCCATCCAGGGCATCGGCGAAGGCGCGGAGCTGGGCATCCCGATCTCCTTTGAGACGGACCGCCCCTACAACACCTTTGGCTCCATGGTCAACATGCCCTACTACGCCTTCGGCATCGCCCATGACCCGGAGCTGCTGTACAACATGGTGGCCCAGTACACCAAGGAAATGGCCGCGATGGGCTACACGACCATGTTCCACAGCTACGGCGTGGAGATCGGCTCTTGGTATGGTGACGAGGTGAACAACATCGTCAAGATGATCGTGCCCGAGACGCTGGCCTATGAGGAGAACGGCCTGCATGCCATGACCAAGCACTACATTGCCCGCGGCGGCCGCAACAGCTTTGCCAACGCCCGCTCCGACGCCCAGCTCTGGGAAAACTGGATGGTGCCGTGGAAGGCTGCTGTCCAGGAGGGCAAGACGTCCACCATCATGCTCAACGCCGGTTACGGCCTGAATAACACGCCCATCTACTTTGACGCCTACACCCTGGGGTATCTGCGTGATGAGCTGGGCTTCGAGGGCGTGCTGTGCACCGACTGGCCCCTGCAGTTCTCCCGCTTCTACGGCGGATATACCAGCGACGGCCGCCTGATTGACGACATGACCGAGGGCGAGCGCTATGCCTGGATGATGCAGTGCGGCATCGACCAGTTCGGCGTGTTCCGCATTGAGCACGGCATGGACACCTCCGACTTCTACATCTCCGGCAGCTATGACTGCATCTTCTGGCCGGATACGCTGAAGGCGGAGATCGAGAACGGCAAGCTGGACGTGGCCGTGGTGGACGCCGCTATCAGCCGCGCGATGAAGAACAAGTTCCGGCTGGGCCTGTTCGACGATCCCTTCAACGATTACGCGGAGCTGGAAGCCCTGTTTGCCAGCGAGGCCTACAAGGCGGAAGCCTTTGAGCTCAACAGCGTGGAAGACGTGGTCCGCGCCCGCACCGAGCAGATGAACGCCTGGGACGAAGAGCTGATGGAAAAGTCCGCGGTCCTGCTGAAGAACGACGGGGACATCCTGCCGCTGCAGAAGGGGATCAAGGTCTATGTGACCAGCAACAACAGCGAAGTGCAGGCCAAGGACGTGCCCGCCCTTCAGGAGAAGGCCACGGTTGTGGAATCCGTGGAGGAAGCGGACGTCATCATCGCTCACATGACGGCACTCGGCGACGCCTGGGAGTATGTGATCGAGGACGCCGCGGATGCCGGCAAGCCCATTGTCCTGGTTGTGGAGAGCACCAACAAGGCGGATACCGAGGTCAAGGAACGTGATGTGCTGGCTGCCTCCGCGGTGCTGATGCAGACCTACAACAGCCTCCCGGACCATGGCACCGCGCTGCCGCAGTTCTATCACTACACGTTCCCCGCTGTCACCGCGGATATGCTCTTCGGCGACCGCACGCCCGCCGGCAGCCTGGTCTTCGAGATCGGCCGGACGTACGATGACTATCTCCTGTCCTGGGGCGATCTGCAGCTGGACATCGGGACCGACGATTACACCCGCCTGTATCTGGCCGCGACCATCCGCAACCAGCCCGATTACCAGGTGCCCGACAATCTCGGCGATCCGCTGTACACCGCTAACTTCGGCCTGACCTACGGCCAGCAGCCCAACCTGGACGTCAACACCCTGATCGTGCCCAAAGAAGTCGTGACCTACGAGGAAGAGTATCGTGGCGCGATGCGCACCGTCCAGGCCGCCAAGGATAAGGTCCAGAAGGCCGGCGAAGCCTTCCCGATCATGTTCATCGCCCAGAACAACGGCGAGGATACCTACTTCACGGCCGAGGTCTACGACGGCGAGACGCTGATCGCCAGCAAGTTTGTGGCGCTGGACGCCGGTCAGTTCCGGGTGGTCGTGATCCCCGTGACGCTGGATGCCGGTGAGCATACCCTCTCCGTCTGCGGCTTGACGAAGACCGTCACGGTCGAGTAACCCACAAAGCGGACCTTCCTGCGCGTGGTTTCCGACAGTTTCTCCGCGCAGGAACTCCTTTCCCGGGCGGATGCCTCCATGCGGGGCGTCCGTCCTCTTTTTCTTCCGAAAGCAAAAGCCGCCCCGGCGGAGCGGCTGAAAGGGCGGGCCGGCGTTCACTCGTTGGCGAACTGGGACGGCGTCTGCCCTGTGTGCTGGTGGAAGACCTTGGTGAAATAGCTGCTGTCCTCGTAGCCCACCATGGCGGCCACGTCCCGCAGGAGCAGATCGGGCTTGTCGCGCAGCAGCTGCTTGGCGGCCTCCATGCGGCAGCGGGTCAGGTAGGCGTTGAAGGTGGTGTCGCTGTACTTGCGGAAGAGCCGGCTCAGGTAGGTCTGGGAGATGCCGATCTCGTCGCACACGCTCTGCATGCTCAGCGGGCTGGCGTAGTGCTCGAGGATGTACTGCACCGCGTAGTCGTACAGCTCGCGCGTAGACAGCTTCTTGTCCCGGATGTTGCCGTCGTCGTAGAGCATGGCGTAAAGGCTGGCCATCAGGTCACTGTAGGAATTCGCGCAGCGGATCAGGTCGTCGAGCTCCTGCAGCAGATCCTCCAGCCGGTTGGCGATGAGGGGGCTGACGGCCGCGGACTGATGGATCAGCTGGCGGCACATGTGCCAGACCTGCCGCTGCGGAGTCTGGGTTTTCTCCCAGCGGATGGCCTGGGACACGAAGTAATCCCGGATCAGCCGGAGCTTGCCGCTGCTGATGAAGTATTCCAGCTGCTTGAGATCCGCCGGCGGGATCTTCAGCCGCTCGTCGTGGACTTTGCCGCCTGCGAACTGCAGGATCTGGTGCCGGCCCACCACCACCCGGCGGTAGAGCATGTCCAGGGAGGCGGTGATGAAGCCCTGCAGGCGCTCGATGCTCTGCGAGGTGTTGGTATAGATGGCGGTCCAGGTGGGCAGCTTGCCCGGCTGGGTGGTGTAGACGATCAGGTTGGTCAGGAAGGTCTCGGGGCTGTCGTCCGGGCAGATCAGGATGCGCTCCTCCTCATCCCGCCCCCGGAGCACCAGGAAGCGCTCGTGCGGGGGCAGCACCATGGAGGTGGCGGCCAGGGTCTTGGGCATGGCCATGTCCAGGTTTCCCCAGCGGACCAGGGCGAAGCGGTAGCTTTTGCTACCGTAGAGCCGGAGCGCTTCCTCGTGGGAATAGGCCTGCCCGCAGGCCAGGGCCGGCAGCAGCGAGGAGGCGCGGTCTGTCCGCTCGTCGTCGAGCTTGCTGCGGATGGCATCGAGCACCGCCGTCATCTTGCTGATGCTCACGGGCTTGAGGATGTAGTCGTCCACGCCGGCCTGGATCGCGCCCTGGGCGTACTCGAACTCGCCGTAGCCGCTGATGATGAGGATGTGGATGTCCGGCAGCAGCTCGCGGGCCGCCTGGGCCAGCTCAATGCCGCTCATGCCGTGCATGCTGATGTCGGTGATCACCAGGTCCACCGGGTGGTTCTGCAGATACGCCAGCGCCTGCTCGCCGCTGGTGCAGGAGCTCACCGCCTGGTAATCCGGCGTAAACTTTTCGATGATGTTCTGCACATAGCGCAGGGCGGGCAGCTCGTCATCCACGATCAGAACGCGATACATCCGGTCACCGCCTTTCTTCGGGGGGCACAGGAGAAACAGTTTCTGATTTGATTTTACCATACAAAAAGGGAAAATCCTGCACAGTACCGGATTGTTACAGGCATTGTGCAGGATTTTCATAGTGGCTTTTTTTGCATGGCCACGCTCTGCTGGCTGACGTGACGGAACAACCAGAACCTGATTGCCAGTAACGAATTATCCCATCCACAATGCCGGATTTTCCAGCCGGGAGGCTTGAAGCGGGCGATTCTCGGGAATCAGTGACGGTTTTTTATAGCGGCAGGATTGCTTTTTCGCTTGTTATTCTCTTCATATGCGGGATAATCAAGGGTGAAAAGCGCCGTGCGCGCAAAATGTGGAAAGGAGAATCACCATGAAGAAACTGTCCCTGCTGCTGGCGATTGTCATGCTGATGGGCTGCGTTTCCGCCTTTGCCGAGGAAGGGGAGCGTCAGTTCTTCAACGGCAACACCACGACCGAACTGGTGGACCCCACCACCTTCACCAAGCCCTACGAGGTCAATGAGGTCATCGTCGAGGCCGACGAGACCACGGGCCAGGTCCGCCTGGAGGCCCACATCAAGGGCATCATCGAGAAGGACGGCCTCAAGTTCAAGGACCTGAACGCCAACGGCGAGCTGGATCCCTATGAGGACTGGCGGCTGACCAGCGAAGAGCGGGCGAAGAACCTGCTGAGCCTGATGGACGAGGACGAGAAGATCGGCCTGCTGTGGCACGCTTCCACCGGCGGCACCTTCACCTCCATGTATCCCTACACCGAGCAGTGGCTCTATTCCAACGAGCCCACCTACACCGATCAGGACGGCGCCTGCTACGTGCCCATGTATCACTCCATCATCAGCGATCATGTGACCACGTATCTGCACAACGTCAACGGCACCCCGGACACCCTGATCTATGAGAACAACGCCTTCCAGGAAATCGCCGAGTCCGCCCGCCTGGGCGTGCCGGTGGTGCTCTCCTGCGACCGTTCCTACAACACCTGGGCCGGCCTGGTGAACATGCCCAACTACGCCGTGGGCATTGCCCATGACGAGGAGCTGCTCTACGAGCTGGTCTCCCAGTACGCCAAGGAAGAGCGCGCGATCGGCTTCCACCTGCCCTTCCACAGCTACGGCGTGGAGATCGGCAGCTGGTACGGCGACGACGTGAACTACATCGCCAAGATGGTGGGCATCGAGACCAAAGCCTACCAGGAGAACGGCGTCAACGCGACCACCAAGCACTTCATGGCCCGCGGCGGCCGCAGCAACTATGCCGGCGCCAAGAGCCCCGCGAACCTGCTGGATTCCTGGCTGGTGGGCTGGAAGAGCGCCGTCATCGACAACGGCTCCGGCTGGGTCATGCTCAACAACGGCCACCTGCTCAACGACTGCAACGTGTGCTACGACTCCGAGTCCATGGCACTGCTGCGTGAGAAGCTGGGCTATGACGGCTGCGTGGTCACTGACTGGCCCATGTGGTTCCAGGTGCCCTCCGCGACCGGCACCACCCCCGAGGGCCTGAACCTGGAGACCGCCACCCTGGCCGAGCTCTACGCCACGATGTTCAATGCCGACGTGGACCAGGTGGGCTGCTTCTTCATGGTCGAGGACGATGTGCCGATCGACTATGACGCGGTCATCGCCAAGTATCCGGGCATGATGCAGCCCATGTGGCCGGGCGAGGTCAAGGCTGCCATCGAGCAGGGCCTGACCTCCTGGGAGACGATCGAGAAGCACTGCTTCCGCGTGCTGCGCAACAAGTTTGACCTGGGCCTGTTTGAGGATCCCTACTCCAACCTCGACGACGTGCTGGAGATGGTGGCCTCCGACGAGTACAAGGCCGGGAAGTTCGAGCTGCTGACCATCGACGACGTCTACCGCGCCCGCAAGCCGGAGATGAACGAGATGGAGATCCGCCTGCAGACCGAGTCCTCCGTGCTGCTCAAGAACGACGACGTGCTGCCCCTGACCGCCGGAACGAAGGTCTATGTGGACGGCAACGCCAAGGACACCGTGGCCCTGGACAAGGAAGCCCTGGCCGCCTATGCAACCGTGGTGGAAACCCTGGAAGAGGCCGACGTGGTGGTTGCCCATGTGACCGCCATGGACGACGCCACCGAGCTGGTGGTGGAGGACGCGCAGGACGCCGGCAAGAAGCTGGTGCTGGTCTATGACGGCGGCGTGAGCAACGAGCCTGACGCTTGGGCTGTGGCCAACGCCGACGCCGTGCTCTTCCTGACCTACGACTGCACGCCCGACCACGGCTCCTCCCTGGGCAACATCTATCACAAGACCCTGCCCTCCGTGGTGGCCGACATGCTCTTCGGCGCCAAGGAACCCACCGGCAAGCTGGTCTTCGAGATGCCCTGGACGACCGAGGACGCCGAGCTGGATTGGGGCGAGCTGCAGCTGGACACCGGCGTGGACACCGCCACCCGGCTCTACATGGCCGCCACCGTCCGCAACAATCCCACCGCGCAGCTGCCCAACAACCTGGGCGACGTGATGTACACCACCGAGTTCGGCATGAACTACACCGACAAGGCCGACATCGTGTGCGACACCCTGGTGGTGCCCCAGACCGTCGTGACCTGGGAGGAGGAGACTTCCTCCGGCATGCAGACCCAGCGCGCCGCGCGGGACATCCTCTATGCCGGCCAGCCCTTCAGCATCTACTTCATCGCGCAGAACAACGGCACCGGTGACGGCACCGTCAACGCGGTGGTCACCGACAACGGCGCGCCCGTGGCCGAGAAGCTGGTCAGCCTGACCGCCGGCCAGTTCCGCGTGATCGCCATTGAGCTGACCCTCGAAGCCGGCACCCACGAGATCGAAGTGCTGGGCATGACCAAGACCCTCGAAGTGAAGTAAGCCTTTTCAGACCCGAACACCGGGCCGCCGCGGGATCGGAACCGCGGCGGCCCTTTTACAATCATGAACGACGTGCAGGATTTTCCCGCCGTTGTACATCATTTTCCTGAGGATTTTGGCGCGGACCTGTGGCATAATAAGCGTGGAGGAATGCAAGGCGAATTCCGAATCCAGACAAAGGAGTGAACGAACGATGAAGAAACTCGTGAAACTGATGGCTGCCATCCTGGCCCTGTCTCTGGCTCTATTGCCCGCGCTTTCCGTGGCGGAAGAGACGGCGAAGCCCGCGATCACCGCGCACAAGGCGGCCGGCATCACCATCGACGGCAGCCTGGAAGACTGGAACCTGGACTCCGGCGCTGTTGTCAACACCCCCGAGCAGATTATTCGGGACGGCAACATGTGGCAGGGCCCCGATGACTGCTCCGTCACCTTCTATCTCTCCTGGGACGAGGAGAACCTCTACATCGCCGCGGACGTCACCGAGGACAGCCCCCTGGGCGCCATCGAGATGCTGCCCATCGACGGCGAGGACAACCTGAAGCTCTACATCTCCACCGATCCGGCCGCGGATCCCGCGCGTACCGAGTACGGCACGAACGACTTCCTGGTGTACTTCATCATGGATGAGGGCTTCTGGGACACCGCTGTGGACCGCTCCATGGTGGCCAAGGACCTGCGCATGCGCTATGTCAGCAAGGGTATGGACGGCGGCGAGAGCGTGCTGGAAGGCTATGAGTGCGCCGTGAACATGACCACCACCGGCTTCACCTGGGAGGCCGTTGTGCCGTGGGCATGCTTCGCCAACAACAAGATCCCGGTGTACACCCCCGCCGTGGGCGACACCCTGAGCGTGAACTTCGCGATCACCGACATCAGCTATCCCTGCCCCGGCACCGACTACATCCCGCAGCTGGCCTGGACCGGCAACGCCAACATCAACAAGAACCCCAGCCTGTGGGGCACCGTGACCCTGGGCGAATAATCCTGAACAACCCAAGGGCCGGAAGGCAGAACACAGCTGCCTTCCGGCTTTTTTGACAGAGGGTGAGATGAATGCTGAGAAAATTTTGCCGCCTGCTGGGGCTGGCAGCGCTGCTGACGCTTGTGTGCGCGGCCGCTTGCGCGCAGACCTGGGCGGTTTCGCCGGAGGGCATGACCCTCGGGGAAGCCCTGAGCCGCTGCGCCGACGGGGATGAGATCGTCCTGGCCGGCGGACGCTATGACCAGGACCGGGAGACCTTCCCGCTGGTGGTGGACAGGGCCGTGACCCTTGCGGCTGCGGAGGGGGAGGAAGCGCTGATCTATGCCCCGCACCACCTGTCCGGCCTGAAGATCGAGGCGGACGGCGTCACCCTGCGCGGCCTGACGGTGGCGCTGGAGCACATCGGGCTGTATGTGACCGGCGACGACCTGACTGTGGAGGACTGCCGCTTTCTGCTGGGCGATCCGGCCTGGCGAACCTCCTCGTGCGCCATCTGGCTGGGCGGCGTATACCGCGCGAAACTGCTGAACTGCGATTTCACCGGCTGTGGGCCGTGCCTGGCGGGACCGCCGATCTCCGACCGCGCCATCGAGCTGGGGCTCCCGGTGCTCACCGGCATGTTTGAGGTGGGGGAGGACGTCGGCTTCTTCACCACCCACACCATCGAGAACTGCCGGGTCAACGGCAAGCCGCTGGTTTACATCGTCGGCGAGGAGCGTGTGGACGCCCCGAAGGATGCCGGGATGCTCCTCTGCGCGGCCTGCGGCAGCGTGACGGCGGAGGGCCTGGACGTGTCCGACTCCAGCATGGGCATGGAACTGGCCTACAACGGCCGGGTGACTGTGCGCGGCTGCCGGGCGGACCGCTGCGGGATCTTCGGCGTCTATGCCTGCAAGGGCACCGACGTGCTGATGCGGGACTGCATGGTGGAGGAGACCAATCACGGCCTGGATGTGCGCGCTTGCAGCCGGGTATCGCTGATCGGCTGCACCGCGCTGAACTGCGACCAGGGCCTGTTCTTCTCCAAGGTGGACGACGGCAGCATGGTGGACTGCACCGTGGAAAACACCGGGCAGGGTATCTTCACCGCGGGCGGCCACCGGAACCTGTTCTTCGGCTGCAGGGTCAGCGGGTGCGAGAACGGCATGAACATCCAGAAGGACAGCGAGGCCCGGATCATCGGCTGCGAGATCAGCGGCTGCACGGTCTGCGGGGTGCGCCTGGATCGCAGCCCCACGGTGTTCGTCAGCAACACCCTGCGGGACAACTGGACCGGTGTCATGGCCTACGGCGGGGTGCCGTTCGTGATCGCGGACAACCGCTTCGACGCCAACCGCAGCTGCGGCCTGTTCCTGCGGGACATCGCCTGCAGCCGCCTGACGGGCAACCGCTTTGCGAACCATGAAAAAACCAGCGTGGACGCCCGGGGAGACATGGGGCTCTCCCTCTGGTACGGCAACGAGCTGGACCTTCCGATGCTGCAGGAGGAGACGGCTGTCTTCACGATACCGCAGTGACACGCAAAAAGCAGAGGCCGACGCCTCTGCTTTTTGCGTGCGCGCTTTGCCTCAGCGCAGGAAGGACGCCACGGCGGCCAGGCGGCCGTCCGCGTGCAGGGCTGCCATGTGCACCCTGTCGGCTTCTGTCCGGCTGCGGACGGAGATCGCCTCGCCCTCCCGGCACTGGGTGAGGAAGCAGATCTCCATCTCCCGGGCGGGGAAGGCCTGCCAGAAGGCGCTGTCGTGCGCGTCCCAGAACATCTCGATGTAGCGCAGGTTGTTCATGTGCCCGTTGACGTCCAGGTCGGAGGTACGCACGGTGCGGACATACCGCTCCGCGGTGCCCTCCGCTGTTTTTTCGGTTCCGAGGAAGTCCGGGATGGCGTTGGGGATGTCCTCGGCGAAGTCCTCCGGGAATTCCACCGCGCTCAGGCGTACCGGGCGCTGGCGCGTCAGGCTGAACACGCAGCTCTCCAGCTTTGCGCAGGCAGCCAGGCTGCCGCCCTGGAGGATCTCCACGTTCTCATTGATCAGCACGGGCTGGCGGTAGGGCTACAGCCAGGCGCGCAGGGTCAGCGGTCCGCTGTAGTCGATCTTTCGGTTCAGGATCACGTGGTAGCGCGTGTAGACCCAGCCGGCGCCGTAGCGCTGCGGGAGCACGTCGTTGCCTTTGTCGATGGTGTGAAAGTGCCAGGTATGGATGATCTGGCAGTAGTGCATGACGCCGCGCAGGCCGATGAGGCCGTCGCTGTCGGCATAGTGATACTGGGGCATATCCTGTCTGACAAAGGGCATGGGGTGCGCTCCTCTCCGGGCCTTGCAAGGTCAATCAGGCGTTCAGGCGGATGACAGCCGGTCTGTGCTATGCAAAGCGCACCGGCAGGCGGTCCAGGGTGATGGCGTAATCGCTGTGATACAGCCGGCGCAGCGCGTCGAAGCTGTTGTGGTTTTCCGTCAGGACAAAGCCGCCGCTCCAGGTCATGTACTACAGCCAGGCGGCCTTCTCCCGCCGGAGGGCCTCCGGGTCCGGGATGACGCCGGTCTCGGCGATGGCCAGCCCCTTGTCCGCGGGCGTGATCGCCCGCAGCTCGTCCTGGCGGTCCCGGAAGGCGCCGTGGGCGTGGGGTGGCGGATACTGGTCCCGGGAGAGGATGTCGCAGTAAGCGTCCCCGACATAGCCCTCCGGCCGCGGACTGTTCCACACCCAGATCAGGTTGTCCAGGTGGTGATGGGCGGTGTAGCGCCGGAACATGAAGCGGTACAGCTCCCGGGCGGTGTCCGGTCCCTTGCTGCCCCACCAGAACCAGTCGCCCTCGGCCTCGTGGAAGGGGCGCCAGAGCACCGGAATGTGCTCCTCGCAGAAGGGCCGCAGCAGGCCGGCCATCCGGTCCATGTCGGACACGAAGGCCGCGTGCTCGGCCGTGCCCTCCTGCAGGGCCAGGCGGGGATCGAAGTCCGTGTTCCGGGTGTAGAAGGACTTGTCCCGCCCGCCCAGGGGTGAAAACCAGTGCCAGGTGAAGGTGACGATGCCGCCGCGCCGGCCCCAATCAAGGGCCAGGGGCAGGGTGTCTCGGTTGTTCTCCACCTCGGTGACGCAGGCTTCGTCGGCGTCCTCGAGACGGATGTTGGGGGAGTACGCCAGCAGCTCAAAGCCGCATACGGCGGGCAGCTTGCCGGTCTCGCGCTCAATCACGCGAAGCTCCGCCTGCTCGCGGGTCTGGGTGTGCTGGCCCGTGAGAATGCCCTTTCCCTCGAGGGCGGCGAGCCGGGTGAGCAGGGCCCGGGCTTCGGGCTGCAGGCCGGGGTTTGCCGGATTGGGGTTCATTTCATACTCTTCCTTTCTGCATCGGGCGCGCTCCTGCGCGGAAAAAGCAGAAGAGAAACACGCGGGAGATTGCAAAAGCCCTGCGCCTCTGATAAGATGAGGCCGTTCACGGGTATATTCTGGGTAAAGGGTGAGCCGATGACGGAGAGGACCAACGACCGCAAATCGCTGCTGATGCTGACGGCCTCCATGCTGATCTTCGGGACCATCGGCGTTTTCAGGCATTATATCCCGCTCTCCTCCGCGCTGCTGGCCTTTTTCCGGGGGACGCTGGGCAGCCTGTTCCTGGTGGCCTTTGTCGCGGTCCGGCACAAGGGCAGCCGGGAAAAACTGCCGCTGCGCATGCTCCTGGCGCTCTGCGGGAGCGGGGCCATGATCGGCGTCAACTGGATGCTGCTCTTCGAGGCGTACAATCACACCACCGTGGCCGTGGCCACGCTGTGCTATTACATGCAGCCCACGATCGTGATGCTGCTGTCCCCGCTGCTCTTCCGGGAGGCGCTGACGCGCCGGAAGGCCGCGTGCGCCGCCGCCTCGGTCCTCGGCATGGTGCTCGTCTCCGACGTGATCGGGTCAGGCGGACTGCGGGGCGGAGACCTGCGCGGCATCCTGCTCGGGCTGGGCGCGGCGGCCCTCTATGCCGGTGTCGTCATCATGAACAAGCGGATCCGGGGCGTCGACCCGTACCTGAAAACCACGGTGCAGCTGCTGTCCGCCGGGATCGCGATGTTCCCCTACCTGCTGGCCACCGGCGGCTTCGTCGGCAAGGCTTTCAGCCCGGCCGCTGTCCTGCTGGTGCTGGTGGTGGGCATCGTGCACACGGGGCTTGCCTATGCCCTGTACTTCGGCAGCATGGAGGGCCTGCGCGTGCAGTCCATCGCCGTGCTCAGCTACATCGACCCCGTCTGCGCGGTGCTCTTCTCCGCCCTGCTGCTCCGGGAGAGCCTGAGTCCGCTGCAGGCCGTCGGCGCGGTGCTGATCCTGGGCTCCGCGCTGGCGGCCGAGCGCCGCCCGGCCGGTCGATAGCGCTCACTTCGCGTGCTTCTCAAACCAGTCCGTGATCTCCCGGAGCCGGCGGATCCGGTGCTGGGGCTTGCCGGAGCGGGAGAGCTCGTGGTTTTCGCCCTTGAAGATCACCATCCGGGTCTCCACGCCGTTGCCCGCCAGGGCCTGCATCATCTGCATGCCCTCGGCCAGCGGGCAGCGGTAGTCCTCCTCGCTGTGGATGAACAGCGTGGGGGTTTTGACGTTTTGGGCGTATTTCAGCGGCGAGTGCGCCCAGAGCTTCTCCGTGTTCACCGCGCCGAAGGGCCCCGGCGCGCCGCACTGGTCCGGGCCGAAGAAATGCCCGATGTCCGAGATGAAGGTCATGGACACCCAGTTGGAGATGGAGCGCTGGCTGGCCGCGCAGCAGAAGCGGTCCGTGTGGCCGATGATCCAGTTGGTCATGAAGCCGCCGTAGCTGCCGCCGGTCTCGCAGACGCGCTCGGGGTCGATGTTGGGATAGGCCTTCAGCACCGCGTCGGTGAAGTCCATCAGGTTGCGGTAATCCGTTCCGCCGTAGTCGCCCCGGATATCGGCGAAGGCGTCGCCCCGGCCGTCGGAGCCCTTGATGTTGGTGAAGAAGACCACAAAGCCGCGGGCAGCCCACAGCTGCATCTCGTGGAAGAAGGTCTCGCCGTAGGCGCAGCGGGGACCGCCGTGGACGTCGAGCACCGCGGGATACTTTTTCCGGGGCGAGAACCCCTGGGGCAGCAGCACCCAGCCGCGCAGGTCATAGCCGCAGGAGGTGTAGTCGATCCGGTGGGGCTGCGCCACATAGCGGCCGGCCAGGGCTTCGTCGTTCAGGCGGGTCAGCCGGGTCATGCCGGAGCCGTCCCGGTTCATCTCGAAGACCTCCGCCACATGGTCCCAGCCCTGGTACACCACCGCGATCCGGTCCGCGCAGGCGTCCATGGAGGCCACGAGTCCCTCCTGCTCCCACACGGTGCGGCAGGAGAGCGCGCCGTCCGCCCCGGGCTTCAGGGCAAAGATCGCGTTGTGGGCTTCCACCGTGGCCAGGGTCAGGTATTCGCCCTTGCCGGCGTTATCCCCGCCGCCGCCTTCCGCGGTGTCGCCCAGCACGCTGGAGTACAGGGAGACCGGGGGCGTGAAGACCCGGCGCAGGCTGCTCTTCGCCACCGCGTACAGGTCCGGGGTCTGGTTGACGCCGTAGGCCTTCATGTCGGTAGCCTGGCAATAGAGCTGCCCGTCCAGGGTGAACAGTCCGCCGAAGGACAGACCGCCCTTGCGCCAGAGAGCTTCCCCCTTGCCGGTGGCCGCGTTCCAGGCGTACAGCTTGTTGTACAGGGATTCCCGGCCGTGCTTTTCCGCTCCGGCATAGTAGACCGTTTCGCCATCGACGCAGAAGCTGTCCACGCTGAAGGCCGGCGCGGTGAGGCGCCTGCAGACCGCCTTGCCGTTCTGCACATCCACCAGGAACAGGGCCGTCCGGCGGCCGTTGATGAAGCCGGCGCCGTTGAACCAGTAGGGGACTTCGTCCACCACATGGTAGTCCTGCTCCTTCTTCTCTTTCTCCGCCTTCTCCTTGCGCTGCGCGGGCGTGTCCAGATAAGCGTCCGGGTCGTCCATCCGGATGCCGCCGGTGGCGATGTACTTCCCGCCCAGCTTCTCCAGCTTGCGCAGCGGGAAGGGGAGCGTGAGCCAGGGCTGCGCCTCGCCGCCCGTGACGGAGAGGCGGAACAGCTCGGTGACGCCGGGCTCGGCGTCGGGCAGGGTGCGGCTGACGATCAGGGTCTCGTCGTCGTCCCAGAGCACCACCTGCGCGTCGATGGACCAGGTCACGCGGCGGGCTTTGCCGTCCTCGGCCAGCCAGACGTCCGTGTGATAAAGGTTTTTGTCCGCATCCGCCCGGGTCACCTGAAAGGCCAGGCGCCGGCCGTCCGGGCTGTATTTCAGGCCGGAAGGGATCTGATACAGGGCGATGTCTTCCGCTTCAATGGGCTTAAGGGTTCTGGGCATGGGCGGGTCCTCCTTGTCGGTTTTTTCCTTGTCGAAAACTTGCGGGTCAGATGCGCTGCAGCCCCATCAGGCCCATGCAGACCGCAAAGCCGCCGATCATCATGGCCACATAGGAAACCTTCCAGCGGTTCTTGTGGTTGAAGCCGTAGAAATCATCCCAGCGCTTTTCCTGGGGAGCGTATTTGATTTTATAGAGATACAGCGTGCCGTAGAGTACCACCGGCAGCATGCCGAGCAGAGCAGTGCCGAAAGTCATGTCCGGGCGCTTCTCAAACACGGAGAAGCAGAAAATGGCCGCCAGTGGAGTCACCAGATGCATGAAAAAGTCGTTGCCGCGGATCAGCTTGCGCAGACTGCCCACGGCGGG
>CAMKAE010000014.1 GCA_946410395.1 uncultured Clostridia bacterium | reverse complement strand
CCGTCAGCCGGTGCCCCCTCAGCCAGTCCTTCGCCTTCATGGCCTTGCCGCCGGGGGCCTGGAGTTCCAGGATCTCCACCGCACCCTCGCCACAGGCGATGACCAGGCCCTGCTTCGGGTCCGCGGCCAGGATCGCGCCCGGCTCGCCGGTGCCTTCAACAGCCCTGGCCCGCAGCAGCTTCAGCCGGCCCTCGGGGATGTCCACGGCGCAGCAGGGCCAGGGATTCAGCGCCAGGATCCGGTTGGCCACATCCCGGCCGGCCTGCGTCCAGTCCACGGCGGACATCTCTTTTTTCAGCATCGGATCGTAGGTCATGGCCGCCTCGTCCTGGGGGGCCGGCGTCAGGGTGCCGGCCGCCATGGCGGCCAGGGTCTCCGTCAGCAGGGCTGCGCCGACCGCGGCCAGGCGCTCCGTCAGCTCGCCGCAGGTGGCCTCCGGGTCGCGGGGGATCTCCCGCCGCAGCAGCATGGCGCCCGTGTCGATGCCCTTGTCCGTCAGCATCGTGGTGACGCCCACGGTCTCGTCTCCCTGCAGGATGGCCCAGGCGATGGGCGCGCTGCCCCGGTGCCGCGGCAGCAGGCTGGCGTGCACGTTCACCGTGCCCCGCGCCGGGATGTCCAGCACCTCCTGGCTCAGGATCTGCCCGAAGGCCGCGGTGACGCACACCTCCGGCGCCAGCGCGCGCAGGTCCTCCACTCCGTCGCGGCGGATGCGCTCCGGCTGAAAGACCGGAATGCCGTTTTGCACCGCCAGCTGCTTGACCGGGGAGGCCTGCAGCTTGTTGCCCCGGCCCGCGGGGCGGTCCGGCTGGGTGAAGACCCCGACGACCTCGTGGCCCGCGTCCAGCAGCGCCTGCAGGGACGGCACGGCAAAGGCCGGGGTGCCCATGAACACAACCCTCATGCCCGCTCCTCCGCCTGCTGCTCAGCCCGGCGGTTGTCCGCCTCGATCTCCTCGGGGGTCATCTCCCGCTCCATGCTGTCGATGTACAGCACGCCGTCGAGGTGGTCCAGCTCATGGCACACGGCCCGGGCCAGCAGGCCCTCCGCCTGCAGCTCAAAGAATTCGCCGTGCCGGTCCTGTGCCCGGACGGTGACCCGCATGGGGCGGGTAACGATGCCGGCCCGGCCCGGCAGGCTCAGGCAGCCCTCCCGGCCGCACTGGGTCTCCTCGCTGCGGGCGATGATTTCCGGGTTCACCAGCTCGATGAGCCCGTCCCGCTTTTCGCTGCAGTCGATGACCACAGCCCGGCGGAGGATGCCCACCTGGGGCGCGGCCAGGCCCACGCCCTCCGCCTGGTACATGGTGTCCGCCATGTCCTTGAGGAGGGTGGCCAGGCGCAGATTGAACTTGTCCACCGGCTTGCAGATTTTGCGCAGGGCGTCGTCGCCCAGTTTCACGATCTTGCGGATTGCCATTTTCATGCTCCTTCTGATCCCTTGTCACATCATGGTGACCGGGTTGTATTCAAAGTAGGTGTCCACGCCCTCCGGGGCGTCGGTCCGGGCCAGGTCCGTGAGGGCGGCGCAGAGGCGCTCCGCCTCCGGCGAGGCCGCCAGCTTCACCACCACGTGCCAGCGGGCACGGCCCCGCAGGTACTTCACCGAGGGCTGGTCCGTCAGCAGGGTCAGCACCCGCTTCTGCCAGTCCGGGTGCTCAGAAAGCAGCGCCCGGACCCGCTCCGCAAGCTCCTCCGCCCGCCGCCGCGCGGCATCCGGCGAGGCGGACTCCGCCAGCAGCCGGGTGATGACCGAGAAGGGTGGATAGAAGCTGGCGCGGCGCCGCTCGAACTCCTGCGCGAAGAACGCGCGGTAGTCCTGGCGCGCGGCGGCCAGGATCGTCTCGTCCTCGGGCTTGTAGGTCTGGATGATGACCCGGCCGGGCTTTTCGCCCCGGCCCGCCCGGCCCGCCACCTGCGTCAGCAGCTGGAAGGTCCGCTCCCGCGCCCGATAGTCGGGCAGGTTCAGTGTCATGTCCGCCGCCACCACCCCGACCAGCGTGACATTCGGAAAGTCGTGGCCCTTGGCGATCATCTGCGTGCCCACCAGCACCCGGGCCCGGCCCGAGCGGAACTCGTCGAGCAGCTTCGCGTGCCCGTCCTTGCCGGAGGTGGTGTCGATGTCCATGCGCACCGTGGCCGTGCCGGGCAGCAGGCGGTGCAGCTCCTCCTCCACCTTCTGGGTCCCGGCACCGAAGTAGCGGATGTGGGGGCTTCCGCAGGAGGGGCAGGTCTGCGGCGGCGGCATGACCCGCCCGCAATAGTGGCAGTGAAGCAGGTCGCCGCCCGCCATGTGATAGGTCATGGAGACGTCGCACTCGGGGCATTTCACCGCCTGGCCGCAGGCCCGGCAGCTGACAAAGGAATTGTAGCCCCGGTGGTTCATCAGCAGCATGGCCTGTTCGCCCTGTGCCATGCATTCCCGCAGGCCCCGCTGCAGCGCTCCGGAGAAGATGGAGCGGTTGCCGCCGTCGAGCTCCCGGCGCATGTCGACGAGCTCCACCGCCGGCAGCGGGCGGTCAAAGACACGCCTGGGCAGCTCCACCAGGCGCAGGCTGCCCTTTCGGGCCCTGGCAAAGGACAGGATGGAAGGCGTTGCGCTGGCCAGCACCAGGGCCGCGCCCTCTGCCGCGCAGCGCCGGGCCGCGATGTCGCGCGCGTCGTAGCGCGGATGCCGGTCGGAGAGATAGGTGGTCTCATGCTCCTCGTCCACGATGATGACCCCGGGGTTCTCCAGCGGGGCGAAGATCGCCGAGCGCGCGCCGATCACCACCCGGGCGTCGCCCCGGCGGATCCTGCGCCATTCGTCGAAGCGCTCCCCTGGGGACAGCCGCGAGTGCAGCACCGCGGCCACCGGGCCGAAGCGCCCCCGGAACCAGTCCACCATCTGCGGGGTCAGGGCGATCTCCGGCACCAGGATGATCGCGCCTTTGCCGGCTTCCAGGCAGCGGCGCACCAGCCGGATGAAAACCTCCGTCTTGCCAGAGCCCGTGACGCCGTGGAGCAGGAAGCGGCCCTCCCCGCGCAGCATCGGCGGGGTCATGCATTCGAGCGCCTCCCGCTGGTCGTCGGTCAGCGGCGGGTCCTCCGCCCGGTGTACCGCCCCGCCCGGACGCCGAAGCACCTCCCGCTCGAACAGCAGGACCAGGCCGGCCTCCTGCAGCTGCCGCAGCGGCATCAGCGGATCCCGCACCAGCTGGCTCAGCTCGCTGACCGGGTGCGTCTCCCCGTCGGCCAGCAGCGTCAGCAGCATGGCCCGCTTTCGGGACCGGCCCTGGGCTTCGGCGGCCTTTTCCGCCTCTGCGGGCTTCACCGCCAGCCGCGCCGCCGTCTCGGTCTTGACCCGCACCCGCCCGCCCCGCATCTGGGCCGGCAGCATCAGGCGCAGGGTCTCCGCCAGCGGCGCGTGGGTCTCCTCCGCCATGGACAGGGCCAGCTCCAGCAGGGCCGGCAGCACCGCCGGATAGTCTTCGAGCGTCTCCGCCACCGGCTTGATCCGCTCCGGCGGGAGATCGCAGGTTTCCGAGAGGGACAGGACAATGCCCTCCACCCGGCGCCGGCCGAAGGGGACCGCCACCCGCCAGCCCGGCGCAAGGGTCATGCCCTCCGGCACCCGATAGGAGAAGGTGTGCGCCACGTTCTCGTGCACAATGTCCACGATGACCTGCGCGTACATGCCGTTCCTCCCTCCCGTCAGGCCAGAAATTTCCGGATAACATTATAACGCTTTTTTGTGTGCTTGACAACCATGAAAATCCGGGCATATAATGGTTGACACACAGAGAACACCTGACGGGAGGTACATCATCATGAACGCAGTCCGGCTTGGCATCATCGGCATCGGCAACCAGGGTTCCCACTACGCGCGGAGCCTGACCCTCGGCGACTGGCCCGACACGGGCCTGACCCTCTGCGCCGTCGCGGACATCAACCCCGCCCGCCTGGACTGGGCGCAGAAGACCCTGCCCGCGTCCGTGGCGCGCTTCGGCGACGCCCTGGAGATGCTGGACAGCGGCCTCGTCGAGGCCTGCATCGTCTCCGTCCCGCACTATGACCACCCGAAGTACGTGATGGCCTGCATGGAGCGGGGCATCCACGTCATGTGCGAGAAGCCCGCCGGCGTGTACACCGAGCAGGTGCGCGAGATGAACGCCTGCGCGGAGAAGCACCCGGAGGTCGTCTTCGGCATGATGTTCAACCAGCGCACCAACTGCGTCTACCGCAAGATGCGCGAACTGGTGCAGTCCGGGAAGTATGGCAAGGTCCGCCGGGCCAACTGGCTGATCACCGACTGGTACCGCAGCCAGTACTATTATGACTCCGGCGACTGGCGCGCCACCTGGGCGGGCGAGGGCGGCGGCGTGCTGCTCAACCAGTGCCCGCACCAGCTGGACCTGTTCCAGTGGATCCTCGGCATGCCCGAAAAGGTGCAGGCCTTCATGCGCTTCGGGGCCTTCCACGACATCGAAGTTGAGGACGACGTCACCGCGCTGATGACCTGGCCCGACGGCCACACCGGCGTGTTCATCACCTCCACCGGCGACCCCCACGGCTCCAACCGCTTCGAGGTGCAGATGGACGGCGCCCAGCTGGTGGTGGAGGGCGATCAGCTGCGGGTCTATGAGCTCGAAGCCCTGGAGCAGGACTGGATGAAGACCAACAGGCAGCCCTTCGGCAGCGTTCCCGGCAAGGGCTACATCGCCGAGACCGACGGGGAGAACCCCCAGCACCGGGGCGTGCTGACCCGCTGGGCTGCCGCGATCCGCGAGGGCACGCCCCTGGTGGCCTCCGGCGCCGAGGGCATCAACGGCCTGACCCTCTCCAACGCCATGCACCTCTCCGCCTTCACCGGCGAGCCCGTCACCCTGCCCCTGGACGAGAAACGCTACAAGGAAGAGCTGATGAAGCGCGTGGCGACCTCCCGGCGCAAGACCGGCGGCAGCGCTGTCGTGGCGGACACGAGCAATACGTTTGCGGGAGCGAAGTGAATTCCGAATTAAAAAGGCAGGCGTCATTCATGATGAGCAACAGCATTCGCCTCGCCATCATCGGCGTGGGCAACATGGGCAGCGCGCACGCGAAGTGCGTGGGATCCGGGCAGGTGGAAGGGCTGACCCTCGCCGCACTGTGCGACATCCAGGCGTCCCGCCTGGCCTGGTGCGCGGCGCAGTTCCCGGACGTGCCGCGCTTTGCCGACTGGCAGGCGCTGCTGACCTCCGGCATAGCCAACGCCGTGCTGATCGCCGTGCCGCACCCGCTGCACGCGCAGATCGCCGCCGCGGCCATGCGGGCCGGACTGCACGTCCTGTCCGAGAAGCCCGCGGACATCTCGGTGCTGCGCGCCCGGGAGGCCGTGAAGGCCGCGCAGGAGACCGGCAAGACCTACGCGATCATGCTCAACCAGCGCACGAACCCGCTCTTTCAGAAGGCGCGGGAGATGGTCCAGACCGGACAACTGGGCGAGCTCAAGCGCAGCGTGTGGATCATCACGAACTGGTACCGGACCCAGGCCTATTACGAGTCCTCCGCCTGGCGGGCCACCTGGGCCGGCGAGGGCGGCGGCGTGCTGCTCAACCAGGCCCCCCACAACCTCGACCTGTGGCAGTGGATCTGCGGCATGCCCGTCTCCGTCCGCGCCCAGTGCGACGTGGCGCGCTACCACCGCATCGGCGTGGAGGACGACGCCACGCTCTTCGCCCGGTATGAAAACGGGGCCACGGGCCTGTTCATCACCTCCACCGGCGAGTATCCCGGCACCAACCGCCTGGAGATCAGCGGCACCCGCGGCAAGCTGGTGCTGGAGAACGGCAGGATGAAGTTCTGGTGGCTGGCGGAGGACGAGGACGCGGTGCGCTTCACCTCCAAAGAGAGCATGCCCCGCATCCCCACCGGGGAGGAGGAGATCACGCCCGAGGGCGTTGAGACCGCTCACCGGGGCATCCTGCAGAACTTTGCCAACCACCTTTTGAAGGGCGAGCCCCTGCTCTCCCCCGGCGTCGACGGCCTCAACGAGCTGGCCATCTCCAACGCGGCCTATCTCTCCGCCTGGGACGGCGGCGCCGAGATCCCGATCCCCTTCGACGAGGCGCGCTTCGACCGCCTGCTCCGCGAGAAGGGCGAGGCCGAGGGCAGGACTGTCGGCCACGACGGCCACGCGGTCGACGGGGTTTACAGCGAGCGGTGGCAGGTCAGGTGGTGAGGCGGCGGTCAAGCCCTGAACGGATCAGACTGATCTTCCCGGCCTCCCCGTTCATTTTGCGTTTTTCGCTCTTCATTCTGCTTAACCATAGAAAGGACTGTCTCCCATGCCCGAAATCATCATCACCGAAAACCAAATCCACCTGCGCAACGACCGGATCAGCTATGTCATCGGCATCCTGGAGGGCGGGATCGCCGCCCACCTGTACTTCGGCAGGCGCGTGGAGGCCTTCAACCCGGCCTCCGTGCTGCGGCGCTGGGGGTGCGCGGAGGACGGGTCCTTCGACCCGCAGAACTGCGCGCTGAACCACGTACCGCAGGAGTACCCCAGCTACGGGCTGGGCGACATGCGCGAGGGCGCGCTGATCGTGCGCGCCGCGGACGGCACCGCCTCGGCGGACCTACGGTTTGTTTCCACAACGGTTGAGGACGGCAAGTACGGCCTGCCGGGCCTGCCCGCGGCCTTCGGCGACGGTGCGAAGACCCTGCGGCTGCAGCTGCGGGACGAGCTGCTGGGGCTGAACGTGACCCTGCTCTACGCGATCTTCGACGACTGCGACATCATCGCCCGCAGCGCCCTTTTCCACAATGCCAGCAGCCGGCCGCTCTCACTGGAAAGAGCCGCCAGCCTCTGCCTGGACCTGCCGGATGACCGCTGGGATCTGGTCACCCTCTCCGGCGACTGGGCTCGGGAACGGGACGTGATTCGGCGGCGCCTGACCCCCGGCGAGATGAGCGTCTCCAGCGTCCGCGGCGCCTCCTCCCTGCTGGCCTCGCCCTTTGCGGCCCTGGCCCGGCCCGAGACCACCGAGGCGGCCGGCGAGGTCATCGCGGCGGCCCTGGTCTACTCCGGCAGCTTCTACGCCGGGGCGGAGGTGGGCAGCCGGCACGCCGTGCGCCTGCAGCTGGGACTCAACGACAGGCACTTCGGCTGGCTCCTGCAGCCCGGGGAGACCTTCGCGGCCCCCGAGGCCGTCCTCACCTGGAGCGACCGCGGCTTCGACGGCATGAGCGCCCAGTTCCACCGCCTCTGCGCGGCGCACGTCGTCCGCGGAAAGTTCGCCCACGCCCCCCGGCCGATCCTGCTGAACAACTGGGAGGCCACCTACTTCGGCTTTGACGAGGAGAAGCTGCTGACCATCGCACGCAAGGCCGCGGAGGTCGGGGTGGAGCTCTTTGTGCTCGACGACGGCTGGTTCGGCCATCGGGACGCGGACAACTCCTCCCTGGGCGACTGGGTCGTGGACCGGCGCAAACTCCCGAACGGGCTGAAATCCCTGGGAGAGAAGGTGCACGCCCTGGGTCTGAAGCTCGGCCTCTGGTTCGAGCCGGAGATGATCTCGCCGGACAGCGACCTGTACCGGGCGCACCCTGAGTACGCCATGCAGATCCGGGGCCGGACCCCCATCACCGGGCGCAACCAGCTGATCCTGGACCTGAGCCGGGCGGACGTGCAGGACTTCGTCTATCACGCAGTGGCGGACATCCTGCGGGAGAACCCCATCGACTATGTGAAGTGGGACATGAACCGCAACTTCTCCAACGTGGGCTCCCTGGCCCTGCCGCTGGAGCGCATGCGGGAGCTGCCCCACCGGTACATGCTGGGCCTCTACGGCGTGCTGGAAAAGCTGCAGGCGGAGTTCCCGGACGTGCTCTTCGAGTCCTGCTCCTCCGGCGGCGGACGCTTCGACCTGGGCATGCTGTACTACATGCCACAGACCTGGTGCTCCGACAATACTGACGCCCTGTGCCGCTGCCGCATCCAGTGGGGCACCTCCCTGGTGTTCCCGCCCTTTGCCATGGGCAGCCACGTCAGCGCCGTGCCCAACCACCAGACGGGCCGCGTCACGCCCATCCGCACCCGCGCCAACGTGGCCATGAGCGGCTGCTTCGGCTTCGAGCTGGACCTGAACAAACTGCCGGAGAGCGAGATCGAGGAAGTCAAGGCCGTCATCACCCGGGTGAAGGAACTGCGGGAAACCCTGCTCTACGGGGACTTCCACCGGCTCCTCAGCCCCTTCGAGGGCCACGACACCGCCTGGATCACCGTCTCCCCGGACAAGCGGGAGGCCGTGCTGATGTTCACCCGCGACCTGGCCCAGCCGGACACCGACCAGCCCATGCTGACCCTGCGGGGGCTGGATCCCGCCCTCACCTACACCGTGGCCGAGACCGGCGAGGCCTACACCGGCGCCGAGCTGATGGCCTCCGGCCTGTGCGTGGCCCTGCCCTGGGGCGACGCGGCGTCGGTCAGCCTGACGCTCCGGGCTCAGTGACCCGGACAGGAGGCGTTCCCATGCGCAGCGTCATTCAGACTTACGTTGACCGGCAGCTCCCGGTCTACCGGCAGCTGGCCCTGGACCTCCACGCGCATCCGGAGGTCTGCAACACCGAATATCACGCCTGCGAGGTGCTGAGCGCTCAGCTGCGGGCGGAAGGCTTTGACGTGCGGACGGACATCGCGGGGCATCCCACCGGCTTCACGGGCGTGTACCGCTCGGCAAAGCCGGGCCCGGTGCTGGCCTTCCTGGCGGAATACGACGCCCTGCCGGGGCTGGGCCACGCCTGCGGCCACAACCTCTTCGGGCCCACCTCCCTGCTGGCGGCGTCCGCGCTCCGGCAGGTGATCGACGAGGCCGGCGGCGAGATCCGGGTCTACGGCACCCCCGGCGAGGAGGGCGGCGAGAACGGCGCGGCCAAGGTGGATTACGTCCGGGCCGGGCTCTTTGCCGATGTGGACGCCGCCCTGTGCGTGCACCCCGGCGACAAGCATCAGGCCTCCTCCAAAAACCTGGCCTGCGCGCCGATGGACCTGGAATTCTTCGGCCGCTCCGCCCACGCCGCCGCGGCCCCCGAGCAGGGCATCAACGCCCTGGACGCCCTGATCCTGACCTACAACGGCCTCAACGCCCTGCGCCAGCACGTCACCGCTGACGTGCGCATTCACGGGGTCATCACCCACGGCGGGGTTTTCCCCAACATCGTGCCGGACTACGCCGCCGGGAAGTTTTTCTTCCGGGCCGGCACCGCGCCGCGGCTGGATGACCTGCTGCACCGCTGCGAGGCCGTGGCGGAAGGCGCCGCCCGCATGACCGGCGCGCGTTACCGGATGCAGCCCTCCCAGAACCGCCTGGACAACATGGTGCCCACCCCGTCCTTTGACGCGATCTACGGCCGGGAGCTGGCCCTGCTGGGCGAGACCATGCTGCCCATGGACGACGGCTGCGGCATCGGCTCCAGCGACGCGGGCAACGTGTCGCAGGTGATCCCCACGATTCAGCCGACCATCTGCATCACCGACGGCCCCACGCCCTGGCACACCGAGGCTGCCCGGGAAGCCGCGCGCTCGGAGAAGGGACTGGCCTCCGTCGGGCTCGGGGCGAAAGCCCTGGCCCTGACCGCCCTGGACCTGATCCTGGACCCCGCCCTGCTGCGGCAGATCAAGGCCGATCACGCCCTGGCGGTGGCCGCCCAGTGAGCGGCAGCCCGGAACAATTGCAAAAAAACGCCGGAGGGATGGCGAACCCCGGCGCGATGTGGTAAAATGGACTCGGAAAAACAGCCCGCACAGGAGGTAACGCCCATGCGCAAAGGAAAAATCATCCTCATCGCCGCGCTGCTCACGGCAGCCGCGCTGATCTGCACCCTGGCCTTCGCGGCCCAGTCCGGCTTCTGCGGTGACGGCATCATCTGGACGCTGGACGACGAGGGCCACATGACCATCAGCGGAACGGGCCCCATGACCGAGGTGCCCGGGACGGGCGACTGGTCGTTCAACTACCTCGTCACCAGCGTCAGCTTTGACAGCGGTCTGCCTGCCACGGCCACCGACCTGCCCGCCACCACCACGGACCTGCCGCCCGCCGGCGTCACCAGCGTCATCAGCATGGCCTTCTACGACTGTGACAGCCTGACGGAGGTCATTCTCCCGGAGAGCATGCAGTCCATCGATTTCTGGGCCTTTGCGAACTGTGACAGTCTGGCCCTGGCCGTGATTCCCGACAGCGTCACCGTCATCGACGACCTCGCCTTTGACGCCTGCCCCAACCTGACCATCCGCTGCCGGAGAGGCTCCGCGGCCTATGCCTACGCCGCAGCCCACGGGATCCCGGTGGACCTGGTCGTCGAGAACATCGTTACCCTGCCGGAGGACATCACCGAAATCGGGATCCAGGCCTTCGCCAATGACCCCGCCATCGACGCGATCCGCTTCCCCGCCCACGCCGTCAGCGTCGCCGAGGGCGCCATCGGCCCGGATGTGGTCATCATCGCCCCGGCGGGCAGCCCCGCCGCCCAGTGGGCCGCGGCCAACGGCTACGCGCTGATCGAGGAATAATATCGATTTCAGTTTTATCCTTGATATCCAGTCATGTTTTGTAATACCAGGGACCGTCTCTGCGCAACGGACGCCTGACATGGGGAAGCACATGATATCACAGGTCATGGAGGGATAGCAGATGAGAAAAGCGCGCTTTCTTCTGATCGCGGTCGTTTTGCTGGCGGGGGTGTTCTGCGCCGCGGAGGCTGAGATTGCCTCCGGTACGGCGGGCGAGCGGATCACCTGGTCCCTGTCGGAGGACGGCACGCTGTCCATCACCGGGGAAGGGGCCATGGCGGATTATGCGATGCAATATGCGCCGGACCAGAAGATGACCCTGACCACCGCTCCCTGGATGCCTTATACGCCGTCAATCAAGGCTGTAAGCATCGGTTCCGGCATCACGGATATCGGCATGTGCGCCTTCGGCGGTATGCCGTACATTCAGCAGGTGAGCTTCCCGGACGGCCTCCTCAGCGTCCGGGCTTATGCCTTTCGCGGCTGCTTTATGATCACGGACGTTTGCCTTCCCGACAGCGTGACGCAGATCGGTGACGAAGCTTTCCGGGACCTGTCCAAAATAGAAAGCTTTCATTTTCCGGACGCGTTGGTCTCCCTGGGAAACGGCGCCTTCATGAACTGCCGGAGGTTGACCGCCGTGGATCTGCCGGAGGGCTTCAGGACGATGGGCGCCAGTTGCTTTAAATCCTGTGTGGGGCTGACGCATGTATTCGTGCCGTCCACCACGACCGCCATCGGGTATGACGCCTTTGCCGACTGCGCGGAAACGGTCGGCCGCAGCGGTTTAGCTTCCGTCTTCTGCTTCGAGAACGGCACCGTCACGGTCTCCGGTACAGGAGTGGCCACCTTGAAGCCCATCTGGGACCGCTTGAAGATACCGCTGGTCCGGGCAGTGTTTATGCCCGGCATCACCGGGATCGGGGAGAAATACTTCGAGGGCTGTTCGGCGTTGACCGAGGTCTCGATCCCGGACAGCGTCACGTCCATCGGGAACAATGTCTTCGCGTTCTGCTCGGCCTTGCCGGAGGTGACGCTTCCCGCCGGCCTGACAAGCCTGGGCGATGCTGTCTTCCTGGATTGCGGTTCGCTGCGGCAGATCGATCTGCCGGAAGGAATCACGCGCATCGGCAGATTCACCCTTGCCGGCTGCACATCGTTGACGGAACTCCGGATCCCGGCGGGTGTCCGCGCGGTCGATGACTATGCCTTCAACGGCACCAATGGCGTGGAGGAGATTCTGCTGCCGGATGCCTGCACCGAGATCGGCAGCTACGCTTTCATGGGATGCACAGCCCTCCGCAGGGTCCGCATCCCGAAAGGCGTCCGGATTATCCGCACCGGCGTGTTTGCGGACTGCCCGAACCTGACGGAGATCCGACTGCCGAAGACCGTCACCCGCATGTGGGAACGCATCTGTGCGAATTGCACAGGGCTGACGGATCTGTATGTGCCGGAATTGGGATTGGATGACATTTCGGCCCGCGTCTTCGACGGCATTCCCGCCACGGTGCGGATCCATGCCTTCAGTTTCTCGCAGACCGCGGCTCAGGTGATCGCGGATGGTCTGACATTGGTGCCGCTCGACAGCCCGGAGAACACCATCACGCTGCCGCCGGGAACCACCACCATTGGTAAGGGCGCATTCGAGCATACCGGCGCGCTGTGCTATGTCCTTCCTGAGAGCTGCACAACGATCGAATCCCGCGCATTCGCGGACTGCCCGGCTGCACTGATCATCCTGATCCCCGACAGCGTGACGGAGATTGCCGACGACGCTTTTGCCGGCACCGACATTGCGATCCGCTGCAGCACAGCTTCGGAGGCCGCAGCCTATGCATGGCGAAACGGGATCAAGGCTCTGTATGTGCTGCCCTGATACCGCGCCGACTCAAATCCGCTCCTGAGACTGTTTCCAGTATCACCAAACGTGACCGGATATGGATAATCGTTCATTGAGATCAGTATAAAACAACGGTTTCCGGAGCGCCGATCCAGCTGTTCCGGAAACCGTTTTTTGCTGCGCTTTATGGCCGCAGAATCACGCACACCGCCGCCGCCACCCCTGCCTCATGGGTGACGGAGACCGAGACCGCCGCGCCGCCGGATGCCGCCAGGGCCTCGCCGTGCAGGGCGCACACCGGCTCGCCGTCCTCCCCGTGCAGGATCTCCACGTCGGTCATCGGAAAGCGGATGCCCGTGCCCAGGGCCTTGAGCACCGCCTCCTTGGCCGCCCAGAGCCCCGCCAGGGTCTGCGCGGCCCCCTTGCCCTTGCCGGCCAGGTAGGCCCGCTCACCCTCCGTCAGCACGCGCTCCAGGAAGTGCGCGTTTTCCAGCAGCGGCGCCATGCGCGCGATCTCGCACAGGTCGATGCCCGTCCGGAGCTCAGACATAGCCCATCACGCCCCTCACGGAGACATCCCCGGCCATCACCCGCTGCAGGCGGCCGTTTTCGCAGCGCACCACCAGCGCGCCGTCGGCGTCGATGTCCTCGGCCACGCCCGTGAAGTTCTGCGCGCCCTGCACCCGGACCGTTCTGCCCAGGGTCACGCAGCGCTGCCGCACGCTCTCCCGGACGCCCGCCAGGCCTTTTTCCTCCAGCCGGTCCGTCCAGCGCTCCAGCGCGGCCAGGTAGTGCAGCAGGATCTCCCGCCGCTTGGGGACCGCGCCGAAGTCCGCGACGCAGGCCGCCTGGTGCCGCAGGTCCTCCGGCACGGCGGCGGGCAGCACGTTGAGCCCCACGCCCACCACCACAAAGTCCACGCGGTCCGGCTCCATGCTGCACTCCAGCAGGATGCCGCAGAGCTTTTTCCCGTCGGCCACCAGGTCGTTGGGCCACTTGATCCCCGCCGTAAGCCCGGCGGTCTCCGCCAGCGCGTCCGACATGGCCAGCGCCGCGCAGTAGGTCAGCATCGGGGCCTTGAGTGGCGGCACGTCCGGCCGCAGCAGCACGCTCTGCCACAGGCCCGCGCCTGGGGCGGAAACCCATGCCCGGCCCAGCCGTCCCCGGCCCGCCGTCTGCGTCTCGCACAGGCACAGGCTGCCGTGGGGCGCGCCCTCGGCCCCCATCTGCTTGAGCACCGTGTTGGTGGAGGTCAGCTCCTGCGCGAAGCACACCGTCCCGCGGCCCAGGGCCCGGGTCTGCAGCGCGTGCTGCCACAGGACGGGATCCAGCCGGTCGTTCTCCGCCAGCCGGTAGCCCCGCTTGCCGCGGCTCTCGATCGGCCAGCCCTCCGCCTGCAGCGCCTTCACCCGCTTCCACACCGCCGCGCGGGTCATGCCCCACTCCGCGCTGATGGCTTCCCCGGATACGTCCGCGCCCGCAGCCAGAATCTCCGGAATATCCCGCATGGCCCGCCGCCCCCTTTTTCGCTTCTTCCCCGTCATTGTACCCTGTCCGTGCGGGTTTTACAAGTGCCGGTTGTGCAATTCGGCCAAATCTGCTATAATCATACCGTTTCATGCGCACACAGAGGAGGGGCCGGGATGAAAAGGAGACTGCTGGCGCTGGCGGCTGCCCTGCTGCTGGCCCTGCCGGGATTCGTCGCCTTCGCGGAGTCGTCCGCGGAAGCCGGGGCCTGGGTGCCCACGGTCTGGGTGTATGTGAAGACCGACACGGCGGAGGGCTTCCTGCCGCTGCCGGAGGACGAGGCGGACAGCTACACCTACCCGCTGACCCAGGTCCGCGCCGACGGCACCCACGCCGTCAACAACATCCGCGTGACCCCCGAGGGCGTGTTCATGGAATCCGCCACCTGCGACAGCCAGGACTGCGTCCACCAGGGCGTACTGACCCTGGCCAACCGGGAGCTGCGGCCCCTGGGCAACTTCATCATCTGCCTGCCGCACCGGGTCTGGCTCTCCCTGTACACCACGGAGGAGATTCTGAGCCTGTTCGGGCAGTGAACCATCAAGCGAAAAGAGGAAAAGCCATGTCGGAAAACTGTACCCATGACTGCTCCACCTGCGGAGTGGACTGTCCCTCCCGGGGCGAGCAGCCCCAGTCCCTGCTGGAGAAGACCAACGCCTACAGCCATGTCAAGCACGTCATCGGCGTGGTCAGCGGCAAGGGCGGCGTCGGCAAGAGCCTGGTCACCGGGCTGATGGCGGCGGAGATGCGCCGCCGGGGCTACGCCACCGCGATCCTGGACGCGGACATCACCGGTCCCAGCATCCCCCGGATGTTCGGCTACACGGACAAGGCCTACGGCGACGAGCGGGGCATCCTGCCCGGCGAGACGCCCGGCGGCATCAAGCTCATCAGCGTCAACATGCTCCTGGACAGCGACACGGATCCGGTGGTGTGGCGCGGCAGCCTCATCGCCGGCACGGTGAAGCAGTTCTGGACCGACGTGGTCTGGGGCGATGTGGACTACATGTTCGTGGACATGCCTCCGGGAACCGGCGACGTGCCCCTGACGGTCTTCCAGTCCCTGCCCGTGGACGGGATCATCGTGGTGCTCAGCCCCCAGGAGCTGGTCGGCATGATCGTGGAGAAGGCCGTCAAGATGGCCGGCATGATGAACGTGCCGGTGCTGGGCCTGGTGGAGAACATGAGCTGGCTGCAGTGCCCCCACTGCAACGAGCGCATCTATCCCTTCGGCGAGAGCCGCGGCCTGAAGGTCGCGGAGACCTATTCCCTGCCCCTGCTGGCCCAGCTGCCCATCGACCCGGCCCTGGCCGCCGCCTGCGACCACGGTCAGGCGGAGACCGCCGGCGCCGGCCTGCTCGCAGGCGCCGCCGACACGGCCGCTGCCGTGCTGCCGGTCTGAACCGTCTTCCTGTACAGCGCCCCGCGGGGCGCTGTCTTTCTTTGCGCAGCATGGTTGTTTTTTACATCTGCGCGCCCCCTTTCCCCTTTTCAAACCTTTTCCGGTATGTTATAATGAAAGGTGAAATCTTTCGGGAGGATCGGGAAGGATGAAAAGGCGGCTCCGTCTGTTCTGCCTGGTGTGCTGCGCGCTGCTGCTGCCGCTCTTCCCGGCCGGCGCGGCGGGCACGGCGCAGAACATCCGGGTGCTGCTCAAGCGTCCCGGTTTCACCGACCGGGCGGACCTGTACCTGAGCGGCGCCTACACCGTCGCCTGGGGCGGCTCGGAGGCCGCCTTCCGGGACGGCAGCCGGGTCACGGCGCAGGTCCGCGACGGCGCGATCATCCTCTACGCCGGCAGCGTCAGCTTCCGCACCGGGACCCAGGCGGTCTTCCGCCGCCACGCCTCCGGCGCCGCCCAGACCGGGCTGCGCTTCGTGCAGGACGGCAACCTCTATCCCGGGGATCTGACCCTGACGGTGACCGGCGGCCAGCTGCAGGCGGTGCTCACCCTGTCCGTGGAGGACTACCTGCCCGGCGTGGTGCCCTATGAGATGAGCGACAGCTTCCCCCTGGAAGCCCTGAAGGCCCAGGCCGTCTGCGCCCGGACCTATGCCCTGAGCCACATCGACCCCGCCCGGGCCTGGGACGTCACCGACACCACCGCCGACCAGGTGTTCCACGGCGTCAGCGCCGCCAACACCAACGCCGCGCGGGCCGTGCGGGAGACGGCCGGCGTGGTGTGCATGTCCGGCGGCGCGCTGGCGGTCTGCTATTACGCCGCCTCCAACGGCGGGCGCACCGAGCTGCCCGGCACGGTGTGGGGCGGCAGGGACAACCCCGTCTGCTACGCGGAGGGGGAAGACCCCTACGACCTGGCCAACCCGGAGAGCCCGGTGAAGCGCGCCCGACTGCGCAAGGACGGCAGCGGCCTGCCGGAGGCTGTCCGGGCCGCCCTGGACAGCGCCGTGGCGAACGCCGTGAAGGCCAAAGGCTTTTCTGAGGACCCTGCGCACCGGCGGCTGAGCGCCCTCACCGGCGTGAGCGTCAGCAGCGGCGATCTCACCGTGACCGCGTCCTGGAGCGGCCGTCGCTTCTTTTACCCGGAGGCGGAGGGGGACGAGCTTTACCTGCTGGAAACCCCGACGCCCGCGCCGGGCGCGCCCGCCCCGACGCCGCAGCTGAGCGGCTGGACACACGGCGGAACGGTGACGGTCGCCCTGCCCCTGTTCCCGGAGCTGATCCGGAGCCTGAACCTCTCCATCGGCGGCCTGGACAACGAGATCGTCACGGTGGTCGAGGAGGAGCAGGCCTTCCGGCTTGAGGCCCGGCGCTATGGCCACGGCGTGGGCATGAGCCAGCGCGGCGCCCAGTGGATGGCCGCGCATCACAGCATGACCTTCGACCGGATCCTGGCCTTCTACTACCCCGGCAGCAAGCTGATGGTCGGGGGCACCGAGGCCTCTGCCCTGCCCACCCTGCCCGCGGCCCTTTACGCCACCCCCGCCCCGGCGGCCTCCCCCACGCCCCGGCCCACCCTGATGCCCGTCACCGGCGCTCTGCCGGAGGGCGCCTGGCTGGCCTCGGTGGAGGGCATCGCCGACGACTCCAGCCTCAACCTGCGGGCCGAGCCCAACAGCGCCGCCGAGATCCTGATGCGCCTGTACAAGCACCAGCCTCTGGTGGTGCTCGAGGCCTGCGAGGACCCGCTGTGGGTCCATGTGCGGACCGACGCCGCCGAGGGCTACGTCATGGTCTCCTTCCTGGAGGCCGTATCCAACGCAAACTGACAGGCCATTGCCTGCGGTTGATAAACACCAATCTCAAAAGGAGGAACAAAACGAATGAAACGCATCGCATCCCTCATCATCGCGCTGGCCATGCTGCTCTGCGTCACGGCGGTTTTCGCCGAGGACGACAACGCGGCAGCCTTCAAGGCCAACCTGCAGACCATGCTGAACCGGGTGGACCTGAACACCAAGGCCCTGACCGTGGAGACCGCCGGCAACACCGTGGCCTCGCTGCAGGCCAAGGACGGCCTGGCGGACCTGAGCATCCCGGGCGCTTTTGAGCTCCAGTTCGACGGCGAGAACCTGTGGGTCAGCGCCAACGGCCAGGTCTACCAGCTGCCGGTCACCGAGCTCCAGGCCGTGATCCAGGAGCTCTACGGCATGTTCGTCCCGGGTTCTGACGTGCGGAGCACCGCCGGCGCCATGCTGAGCCTGCTGGCGGAGAAGGTCATCGCCCCCGGCATCACCATGGACTATGAGACCGGCGCCGTCACGATCCACCTGACCGGCGAGCAGATGCTCCAGGGCCTGGCGGAGTTCGGCGACGAAGTCGTGGCCAACCCCGAATACCTGCAGCTGGTCACCGTGGGCAACAACTGGGTGCAGCTGTTCGGCGCGCTGGTCAACCGCAACAGCTACTCCTACCGCGGTCCGGCCGTCGCCACGCCGGCCCAGCTGGCCGAGCAGTGGCCCGCCCTGCGTGAGCAGATTCTGAACAGCAAGACCGATCTGGTCATCGACGGCAGCTTCACCGGCTCCGGCAACGTCGTCAACATCCTGCTGACTGTCAACGCCAACGGCAAGGAGCAGGCGCGCCTGGAGGGCAGCATGACCGTGGACGGCGAGAGCACCGTCACCGACTTCACCTTCACCGCGGGCACCACCGTCTACACCGTCCAGGGCAAGACCACCGGCAACACCACCGTCGCCACCTACACCCTGACGGACAACGGCCGTGAGCTCCTCACCGCCACCGTCAATGCCACCGTGAACGGCAATGCCGTCACCGCCACCGTCGAGGGCACCGTGCAGGGCGAAGCCTTCACCGGCAGCCTGAACCTTGACGCCGCCGCCGGCGCCTTCAATGCCGAGCTGAATGTCCCCGCCCAGGAGGTCAAGATAACCGTCTCCGGCACCTATGCCGCCGACAGCCTGAACGCCAAGCTGAACGTCACCGTCAAGGGCAGCGTCACCGCTGACCTCACGCTGGACGCCGCCAAAACGGGCCGCGGCTTCACCGCCGACCTGAACGGCGTCGTGGACGATTCCACCATCGCCTACAGCATGAGCTTCGACGGCGTTTCCGGCCACTACAGCACGTCCATCGGCAGTGATGCGTTTTCCTCCAGCGCCAACTATGCCTTTGAGCTGGTGGAGGGCGATTTCCCGCACTTCAACGTCGAGACCTCGGTCAAGTCCTTCTATTTCAACACCGTCCAGGGCTATTCCTATGACGGCGCCGAGCTCAAGATCTGGAACGACGATCTGACCGTCACCCTGCGCGGTGCCTTCGTCTCCCCCACGGAGTATCAGATCACCGGTGAAATGGTGGCGTCGTATTCCGGCTCCTCCCACACCTCCAACCTCCTGCTCAGCGCGGTGCTCGATGACACCGGCGACGACTGGACCATCACGCTGACCGCCACCATGGACGGCGAGGCTCAGGGCGATCCCATCCTGCTGAAGTACGGCCCGCAGACCGGCTTCGAGCCCCTGGCCGACAAGGTCACCCAGACGCTGACCAAGGACGCCATCATGCAGATGCTCTTCCCCGCCGCGGCCGCGGTTACCGCCTATTGAGGTTCTGAACGATGAAACGATTCCTGGCCCTGCTCCTGACGCTGGCGCTCACCGCCGGCACCGCCCTGGCTGAGAACGCACAGATCAACGGTTTCCTGGTGCGGTTCTTCACGCTGCTGGGCGAGACGGACCCGGACCGCCAGGCGCTGTACGCAGAGGCCGGCGGCGCGGGGAGCCTGCAGCTCATGAAGCAGGACGGCACGGCGCGCCTGGTGCTGACGGCGCAGGGCCGGGAATACCTGATCGAATCCGGTCCCGAGGCCATCGGCTTCCGTCAGGAAGCCGGCCCGGGATACCGGATCGCATCCGACAACGTATATCCGGTGCTGGACGGCGCGGTTGCGCTGCTGAGCACCTACACGGGCGTCCAGCTGGACAAGCTCAGCGGCGCCGACCGCGCGAACCTGCGCGCCTGCGTGCGGGAGCTGCTCAACATGCTGCTGGAGCAGGGCCTGCTGGCGGAGACAGCGGACGGCCGCTTCACCCTGACCCTGCGCCTGACGGGCGAACAGGCCGCGCAGACCGCCTGTGCCTGGGCGGACGGGATCGTCCGCGA
>CAMKAE010000013.1 GCA_946410395.1 uncultured Clostridia bacterium | reverse complement strand
TACCGACCTTGATAAACGACATGAAGCCAGCGACAGTGCGCGTTTAAAGGAGTTCATGGTGTACGATTGATGTGTTCGAAAAAAGTGATTTGCAGTGTCCAGCCTCTACCACTTTTGCACCCCCGGTATACCCCTTTACACCCCCGTTACACCCCTGAAAACCAGTAAAACTGTGTGCAAATACGTCTCAAAATCGGGTTGCAAAAGCAGCAAAAAACCCTTGCAAGCGCAGTGTTCACAAGGGTTTTCACCGAATGAGCCCGGCGGGATTCGAACCCACGACCTTTTGATTCGCGGCGATCGCCCCAAGCCCGGAAAGCCCGTACGGTGCAAGGGTTTTCGGCTGCATGTCGCGAAAAGAATCCGCGATCGAATCCCATCACCGAATCAAAGCGTTTACTGTCTGTGTCCTGTATGGGCAGACGCTTGGATCGATTCAGGGATCAGAGGTCAAAAGGTCCTTCTCACAATGATTCTGTTCATTCGACCCGGAGAACCGGATATCCGTGGTGCCGAGTTCCTTCCTGTTTTCCTTATTCCTGTGCGTCAAAGTCCGGTGCCCACATCTTATAGCCGGCGATCTGCTCCGGGGTGCCGTTATAATACCGCTTGTTCTTGTCCAATGCGGCGATTGCCGCCATTTCATCCACGGTCAGCACAAAGTCGAAAATGTCGAAGTTATCCCGGATGTGGGCGGGGTTGCGGGATCCGGGGATCACCACGTTGCCGCTCTGGATATGCCAGCGCAGGACGATTTGGGCGGGCGTCTTGCCGTACTTCTGACCCAGTGCCGCGAAGACGGGTTCCTCGATCAGGCTCCTGTCGCCGTGCCCCAGCGGATACCAGGCCATCAGGCCGATGCCGTAGGGAGCCAGCAGCTTTTTGAGCTCTGTCTGGGGATAGTATGGATGTGCCTCCACCTGCACGGTCTGGGGTTTGATCTCCGCGAAGTCGATGGCCTGCTGCGTCAGACCCAGGGTGTCAAAGTTGGAGAGGCCGATGGAGCGCACTTTGCCCGCCTTCACGGCCTTCTCGATGTTCCGGTAGCCCGCCTGCCAGTTGTCCGTGGGCTGGTGCAGGAACAGCAGGTCGATGTATTCGGTGTCCAGGCGGCGCAGGGTATCGTCCACGGCGGTTTCGCTCTCGTAGACGGAGGGCCACAGCTTGGTGACCAGATAGATCTCTTCGCGTTTCACGCCGCTGGCCTTCATGGCCCGGCCTGTGGCTTTTTCATTCTGGTAAGCGTTGGCGGTATCGATCAGGCGGACACCGTCCCTGAGCGCGTTCCCGATGGCGGCCTGCGCTTCAGCGGGTGCAAAGGTAAATACGCCGATCCCGGCCATGGGCATCCGGGTCCCGTTGTTCAGCTTGAAGTATTCCATGGCGATTCCTCCCCGATGATCTCGGTTCTTTCCTTTTTGGTCGCAAGTTTCCCTAGCCGAGGATCAGAAGTCCGTGGAGCGCGAATCCTCCGCATAGCGGTTGGTCTCCTCGATCCGGGCCTCGGCGGTGGTCAGCACGGCCTTCACCGCGTCGGAGCCCAGCAGCAGGCGGAACGGCGCTTCCTCCGCGTACGCCATCCGGTACACCAGCTCGCCGGCCTTCATGGGATCGCCGGGCTGCTGGCGCTTGTTGACCGCGTTGGCGTTCTTCCAGGTGGAATCCTTGTAGGCATCCACGGTCAGCGGCGCGCTTTTGAGGGCTTCGTCGTAGAAATGGGTGCGGAAGGAGCCGGGCTCGATGACCATGACCCGGATGCCCAGGGGCTTCAGTTCCTTGCACAGGCCGTCGGTCAGCAGGTCCAGGGCGGCCTTGCTGGCGGCATAGTAGCCGGATCCCACGGCGGAACGCTCCGTCGCGATGCTGGTGGTGTTCATGATGACGCCTTCGCCCTTGGCCCGAAGGACCGGCAGCACAGCCTTGATCATGTCCACAGGCCCGAAGACATTGGTGCGGAACAGCTCCTGCACCGCGTCCTCCTCGCCTTCCTCCACAGAAGAACGGTAGCCGTGGCCGGCGTTGTTGACCAGCACGTCGACCGTGCCGTAGCGCTCCATAGCCTTGGTGACCGCGTCGCGGATCTGCTCCTTGTCCGCCATGTCGACGGTCATGGGCAGGCATGTGTCGGGATAGTCCTTCGCGATGGGCTCCAGCTTTGAGAGGGAGCGGGCGGTGATGACCGCGTTGTCCCCATGGGACAGGACGGCGCGGGCGATGCCTTCACCGATGCCGCCGACGCTGGCGCCGGTGATGATCCAGGTTTTGCTCATGGATATTCCTCCTTATTCAAATCAGTATCCGTTTTCTTTCATCCAGGCACACAGTTTCTCAATATCTTTGTTGTACAGCCCGGGCCGAACGTCCGCACCCTTCGCGCAGGCTTCCGCGTCCCGCAGGGCGTTCATGAACTGGCTGGGGATGTCGGAGTAGGCGTTGGCGAAGACGTACAGCTTCTTCCCCCGCCAGTCCGGCAGGCTCTCGAGGAACGTCATGACCGGCGTGGGCATGGTGTACCACCAGATCGGGAAGGCGATCATCACCGCGTCGTACGCCGCCAGGTCTGGCAGAGGACCCCGGATGGCCGGACGGAGGTGCTTGTCCGCCTCCTCCCTGGCCTCCTCGTAGGCGCAGGTGTGGTAATCCGTGCTGTAGGGAATTGTCCGCTCAATGCGAAACAGGTCGCCCCGGGTCTTCCTCGCCAGCTTTTCGGCGATGGGAACGGTATTGCCGCTCCAGGAAAAGTAGGCAATCAGTGTTTTCAAAGGTTTACACCTCACAGTGCTGCGCCAGCGGCTTTTCAGGCGTCTCTCCGATCAATGTATTGTTCGATCTCGCCGATGACCATCACGTGGGCTTCAGCGTTCGCATACATCCTGTCCCGGATATCGGAAACGATATTGTCGGGTTCCATGCGCTGGACGAACAGTTTCCGGCAGACAAAGGTCCGGTCCGCCTCGGCAAAGGTCACCGTACCGCTGAGGTCTTCAGGCGTCAGGCCCGCGCGCGTGATCTTGGCCGGATCATCGCGTCCGGATACGCTGCCCAGGACTCCCATGGCCTTTCTGTACCGATCCGGGAAAAATGAGACGGTGAACCGTTCGTTCCGGTTGACATACTCCAGCGTGTAGCGGTTCTCCCGCAGGAAGACAGTCACAATCTGCTTTCCTTTTGCCGGCGGGCCCCAGATGGTTCCGAGCGTTCCCCAGCCGATGGTCATGGTGTTGCAGTCCGCCGCTGTGCCCGCCGCAGCCAGCGCCCACTGGCGGTCGAACATGCGGAAGACATCAAAGGATTCATTGGTGAGATCGGTGACAATGCGCTCTGTCATCATGATTCCTCCTTGTGTGGGTCTGCTTTGAGATTTCTTTGAACATATGCATTGTATCATCTGAAAGCAGGAAAGTACAGTGCCGGGTGCGAATAGTACTATAGACGCCACGCATACTTGATTCAGGAGGAGACGCCTATGATCGAGACCTATCTGCTGGAACAGCTGGACGCGGTCGCGCGGTGCGGCACGCTGCTGGCCGCGTCGGAGGAACTGCACATTACCCAGCCCTCCATGAGCCGCGCCATGAAGAAGTTGGAAGACCTCATCGGGGTCGAATTGTTCGAGCACAGGGGCAACCGGCTGGTCCTCAACGACTACGGCCGCATCGCCGCGGATTACGCCCGGCGCATTCTCGACAGCCAGGAGGAGATGGTCACCCGCATCCGTATGCTGGAGCGCAGCCGGAGAACGATCCTGCTGGGCTCCTGTGCGCCGGGGCCGCTGTTCGAGCTGCCGTCGATCCTCTCCTCCCTGTATCCGGACAGGACCATCTCCACCGAGGTCCGGGACGAGGAATCGCTGCTGAAGGACCTGGAGCAGCGTGTCTACCAGATGATCATCCTCATTCACAAGCCTGACGATCCGACCATCTGTACACACCCGTGCGGGTCGGAGCATCTGTACTTCAGCCTGCCGAAGGAACACCGGCTTGCCGGGGAAAAAGCCGTCCGTTTTTCAGACATGGACGGCGAGAGCTTCCTGATGGCCTCCGAGGTCGGCGTCTGGGATGCCGTACATCGGTTGATCCCGAACGCGAGGTACCTGCGCCAGGGCGACATCGGTTCCCTGCGGGAGGTCGTACGGTCTTCGACCATGCCGTCCTTCGTGACGGACCTGACGCTGCGGCTGTACGGCCTGGATGACAGCCGCACCGCCGTTCCCATTTCCGACCCGGAAGCGCGGATGACGTACTGGTGCTGCTGCCGGAAGGAGGACGAGAAACGGTACCTGCGGTGGTTCCAGGCGTTGGAACGGCGGTATTGACCGCAGGTCGCGCGCTCCTCCCGGGCAGGCTGTCCAAACCGGGTCAGGCCATGCACCCAAGGGAGTGGTCATAAGACAGCTTCCCTTGTTTCCGCAGAAGGTTTTCTGGTCGTTTTCCTTTCATAACAATATGCTTGGGCCGTTTATCCGGACTTGTTTACAGCTTGTCGAGCGCTTTCTTTCCCTTCTTCATATCGCTGGGCCATTTTTCTTTTCCGGTTTTGTGCCTCGACCTTTTGATTTTAGCAACATACTGCCGGTTAAAACCCCGCGTTTTTGAATCACTTTTTGAATCTCTAGAGGTTCAACTGACTCTCTGACTTTTGCGCTATGCGACATTTTGAGGCATTTTGAGCCTTTTGAGGCGGGTTTTCTCTGCAAATTCAGGTCGATTTCGGCTGAATCAGGACAAAAAGAAATCCCGCGAGCCCTTATTTTGTAAGGGTTTGCGGGATGAATGAGCCCGGCGGGATTCGAACCCACGACCTTTTGATTCGTAGTCAAACACTCTATCCAGCTGAGCTACGGGCCCGTGGCTTCCGTTAAGAAGCTTGATTAGGTTACCACAAGTCAGGAGATTTGTCAAGCGCCGAAAAGCGAAAAATCAATGGGAAAAAGTGGAAGTGTCGCCGGTTCGCACTTTCGCGGCTCCTCGCCCGGTTCAGCCGGCCGGGAGCACATTTTGCGCCTCGCAAGCCTTGACAGCGCAGGAGGCTTTTGTTATAAGTAAACTGTTATGATATGCCCTCGCGCAGGGTTTCAAGGAGGATCGGGCTCATGCTGGAGCTTCAGAAAATCGTAAAGGATTATCCCGCCGGAGACGGCACGGTCCACGCGTTAAAGGGGATCAGCCTGCGCTTCCGGCCCAGCGAATTCGTCTCCATCCTCGGCCCCTCCGGCTGCGGAAAAACCACGCTGCTCAACATGATCGGCGGCCTGGACCAGTACACCTCGGGGGACCTGATCATCAACGGCAAATCCACCGACTCCTTCCGGGACCGGGACTGGGACACCTACCGCAATCACTCCGTGGGCTTCGTCTTTCAGACCTATAACCTGATCCCGCACCAGTCGGTGCTGCAGAACGTGGAGCTGGCCCTGACCCTGTCCGGCGTGGGCAAGCACGAGCGCCGCAGGCGGGCCGCCGCGGCCCTGCGGGAGGTGGGCCTGGGGGATCAGTTGAAAAAGAAGCCCAGCCAGCTCTCCGGCGGCCAGATGCAGCGTGTGGCCATTGCCCGCGCCCTGGTGAACAACCCGGACATCATCCTGGCGGACGAGCCCACCGGCGCCCTGGACACCGAGACCAGCGTTCAGGTCATGGAGATCCTGCAGCGGGTGGCCGCGGACCGGCTGGTGATCATGGTGACCCACAACCCCAAGCTGGCCAAGCGCTATTCCACCCGAATCATCAAGATGCTCGACGGCAGCATCGTGTCCGACAGCATGCCCCTGAGCGCCGGGGAGGTCCGCTCCCTGCAGGCGGCCGACCGCCAGGCCCGGGAGGAGGAGAGCAAAAAGAAGAAGCCCGCCATGAAGCTGGGCACCGCCTTTGGCCTGAGCCTCAAGAACCTGATCGCCAAGCGCGGCCGCACCATCCTCACCAGCTTCGCGGGCTCCATCGGCATCATCGGCATCGCCCTGATCTACGCCGTGTCCAACGGCATGACCGAATACATCAACACCGTGCAGGAGGACACGCTCTCCTCCTATCCGCTGCGCATCGAGGCCAGCTCCGTGGATATCGGCAGCCTGATGAGCGTTTTCCTGGAAAGCACCTCCTCCCGCGGCGGTCACGACCAGGACGCCGTCTACAGCCGGGGCATGATCGAGCAGATGCTGAACACGGTCAATGGCCTGCAGACCACCGAGAACGACCTGACAGCCTTCAGGGTCTGGCTGGAAGCGGAGCGGGAAAACGAGGACAGCCCTCTACACGGGGCGATCAGCGGCCTGCAGTACAGCTATGACCTGAACCTGCAAATCTATACCATGAACCCTGACGGCACCATCCTGATCTCCGACGCCCAGCAGCTGATGCTGGAGATGATGAACGAATACATGGGCGCGGACATGTCGGCCGTGATGCAGCAGAACACGGGCTCCGGCATCGGCACCCTCATGTCGGCGAGCATGTCCAACGGCTACCAGGTGTGGGAAGAAATGCTCCCCGGCGACGACGGGAGCCTGATCAGCCCGCTGCTGACCAAGCAGTACGACCTGGTCTACGGCTCCTGGCCCAACGGCTACGACGAGGTAGTGCTGGTGCTCGACGAGGACAACGAGCTCCCGGACATCACCGTGTACGCCCTCGGCCTGATGAGCGACAGCGAGATGCGGGACGTGCTCAACGCCGCCCGCAGCGGCGGTGAGCTCGACGCCACGCAGCGCCGCTGGTCCTACGAGGAGATCTGCGGCATGGAATTCCGGGCCGTGCTGCCCGGCGAGTGCTACCTCTGGGACGAGACGGCCGGCGTGTGCACCGATCTGCGGGCCACCGACGCCGGGCTGCGCTATCTGTATGACAACGGGCTGAAGCTGCGGGTCACCGGCATCATCCGCCAGAGCCCCGACGCCCTGACCGGCATGCTCTCCGGCAACATCGGCTACACCACGGCCCTGACGCGGCATCTGCTCGAGGCCGGGCGCGAATCCCCCGCGGTCCTGGCCCAGATCAGCCATCCGGAGACAGACGTGATCACCGGCCTGCCCTTCCCCGCCCAGTCGGGCGAGATCACCGAGGCCGAGAAAGCGGCGGCCTTCCGGGATCACATCGCTTCCCTGGACGAGGCCGGCCGCGCCGCCGCCTATGTCGCCATCGCCTCCATCCCCAACGAGGAGGCCCTGGCAGGCATGATGCAGGAAGCCATGGCGGGCTATTCTCCCGACGCCATCCGGTCCATGCTCTCCTCGAACCTGGTGGCCCAGATGGGCATGGACACCGCCGCCATCACCCAGTATATCGACAGCATGGATGAGGCGGACCTTCAGAATCTGTTCAGTTCCCTGCTCTCCGAGCAGGTGCGGCAGCAGTATGCGTCCGGTGTGCGGGCGCAGCTGGCCGGCATGAGTGACGCGCAGCTGGCAGCGGCCCTGACAGCGGACCTGCCCGGCTACACCGACGCGCAGTGCGCGGCCTTCTATGACGCGCTGCTGACCTTCTCCACCTCCACCTACGCGGAGAACCTGCTGCGTCTGGGCTGCGTGGACACCGCCTCCCCCTCCGCCATCAGCATCTACACCGCCACCTTTGAGAACAAGGACGCCATCGAGAAAGCCATCGAGCAGTACAACGAGACGGTGGACGAAGCCCACCAGATCAAATATACGGACTATGTCGGCCTGCTGATCTCCTCGGTGACCACCATCATCAACGCCATCACCTATGTGCTCATCGCCTTCGTGGCCATCTCCCTGGTGGTCTCCTCGATCATGATCGGCGTGGTGACCCTGATCTCCGTGCAGGAGCGCACCAAGGAGATCGGCATTCTGCGGGCCATCGGCGCCTCCAAGGGCAATGTCTCCAGCATGTTCAACGCCGAGACCGTGCTGATCGGCGCGGCGTCGGGCCTCATCGGCGTGGGCGTCACCTGGCTGCTGTGCATCCCCATCAACGCCATTATCCACCATCTGACGGGCATTCCGAACCTGTCCGCCCGTCTGCCGCTCGTCACCGCCCTGATCCTGGTCGGGCTGAGCATCCTGCTGAGCGTGTTCGCGGGCTTCATCCCCTCCCGCAGCGCCGCCCGCAAAGACCCGGTGGTCGCCCTGCGGACCGAGTGACCCGGTGACGGTTGGCAAAGCGCCATCATTGTGATAGAATGAGCAAACCGGGTATCCCCGGATTCAGACATCGGAGGCATTGCATGCTGGAGCATACGGACATTCTGATCATCGGCGCCGGCGTCGTGGGCTGTGCCCTGGCGCGGGCGCTTTCCCTGCGCACGGACGCGCAGATCCTGGTGGCGGAGCGGGCCTGCGACGTGGCGGAAGGCGCCTCGAAGGCCAACAGCGGGATTGTGCACGCGGGCTTTGACGCGCTGCCCGGCAGCGAAAAGGCGCGGCTCAACGTGAAAGGCGCGGCCATGTACCCGGCGCTGTGCCGGGAGCTGGGCGTCCCCTACCGGCAGTGCGGCGCGCTGGTGACCGCCTTCAGCGAGGCGGAACGCGCCACGCTGGAAAAGCTGCTGCGCCAGGGAGAGGAAAACGGCGTTGCGGGCCTGCGGATCGTGGAGCGCGAGGAGCTGCGCGCCCTGGAACCCAACCTGAGCCCGGAGGCCGTCTGCGCCCTGGAGGCCCCGACCGCCGGCATCGTCAGCCCCTATGAGCTGGTGTACGCCCTGGCGGATCACGCGGCGCTCAACGGCGTATCCTTCCTCTTCGACACGCCGGTCATTGGCATCGAAAAAACCCCGGGAGGCTGGCTGGCCGTGACCCCGGACGGGGACATCGCCTGCCGCTGCGTGGTGAACTGCGCCGGCATCGACAGCGCCCGCCTGCACGGCCAGGTCAGCGCGAAGCCGCTGCACATCACGCCCCGGCGCGGCCAGTACCATGTGCTGGACCACCCGGAGACGCCCGTCTTCCGCCACACGATGTTCCAGTGTCCCACCGCCATGGGCAAAGGCGTGCTGGTGACCCCCACGGTCCACGGCAACGTGCTGCTCGGACCCACGGCGGAGGACATATCCGACGGGTTCGACACTGCGACGACCGCCGAAGGCCTGGCGGAGGTGTGCGAAACCGCGCGCAAAACCTGGCCGGCTCTGTCTACCCGGACCGCGGTCACCAACTTCTCCGGGGTCCGCGCCCATGAGGACGGCGGAGACTTCGTCATCGGGCAGGCAGCCCCGCATTGCTGGGAGGCCGTGGGCATCGAAAGCCCGGGTCTCACCTCCGCGCCGGCCCTGGCCGAAGAGCTGGCTGCCGCCATCTGTGCGGCGGAGGGGATGACCGAAAAAGCGGAAACCGTTCCACCTCTGAAGCGGGAAAAGCCCTTCAACGAGATGACCCCGGAGGAGCAGGCGGAGGCCATCCGCCGCGATCCGCTCAACGGCCGGCTGATCTGCCGCTGCGAGGTGGTGACGGAGGCGGAGATCCGCGCCGCAATCCGGCGGCCGGTCGGCGCACGCACCGTGGACGGCGTCAAACGGCGCTGCCGGGCCGGCATGGGCCGGTGCCAGGGCGGCTTCTGCGCGCCCAGGGTGGTGGAGATCCTCTCCGAGGAGCTGGGCATACCCATGACCGCCGTCACCAAGGGCGGCGGCGCGAGCCGGATGCTGGTGGGGGAAATCTGAGCATGGAAACGATCAGAAAAGCATTGGTTATCATCGGCGGCGGCCCTGCAGGGCTGGCGGCCGGCATCGCCGCCCGGGAAGCGGGCGTGACCGACCTGGTGATCCTTGAGCGCGAGGACGAGGCCGGCGGCATCCTGCGGCAGTGCATCCACAACGGCTTCGGCCTGCACCGCTACGGCGAGGAGCTGACCGGGCCGGAGTACGCCGCACGGGACATCGCCCGGGCCGCCGAGCTCGGCCTGGGCATCCGCTGCGGCACCACGGTGCTGTCCGTGAGCCCCGAGCGGCTGGTGACCTGCGTCTCGAAGCAGGAAGGCCTGCAGGTCTTCGAGGCCGGCGCGGTGATCCTGGCCATGGGCTGCCGCGAGCGGCCCCGGGGCGCCTTGGGCACGCCCGGCACCCGCTGCGCGGGGGTCTATACCGCCGGCGCCGCCCAGAAGTTCGTCAATCTCGAAGGCCTGATGCCCGGGCGCCGGGTGGTGATCCTGGGCTCCGGCGACATCGGCCTGATCATGGCCCGGCGCATGACCCTGCAGGGGGCGAAGGTCCTGGCCTGCGTGGAGCTCATGCCCTACTCCTCCGGCCTGAACCGCAACATCGTCCAGTGCCTGCAGGACTTTGACATTCCGCTCTACCTGTCCCACACGGTGACGGACATCCGGGGCCGGGAGCGGCTGGAGGGCGTCACGGTGATGGAAGTGGACGAGCACCGCCGGCCCATTCCCGGCACGGAGACGGACTTCGCCTGCGACACCCTGCTGCTCTCCGTAGGCCTGATCCCGGAGAACGAGCTGAGCCGTCAGGCCGGCGTGCCCCTCTCCCCCGTCACCGGCGGCGCCGTGGTGGACGACCGCCTGCACACCGGCGTCCCGGGGATCTTCGCCTGCGGCAATGTGCTGCACGTGCACGATCTGGTGGACTTTGTCTCGGACGAGAGCTTCCGGGCCGGGCAGGCCGCGGCTGCCTTCCTGCGGGGCGAGGCGCCGGATGCTCCGGCCGTGGAGGTGCGCGACGGCGAGGGCGTGCGCGGCACCGTCCCCCAGCGGCTGCACCCCGATCACGACGTCACCCTGATGTTCCGCCCTGCCGGCGTGTATAAAAACGCGGCCGTGGTGGCGGAGTCCGCCGGCGTGGAGCTGGCCCGCAAGCGCGCCATGATCTTCACCCCCGGCGAGATGGCCACCCTGCCCCTGAAGGCAGAGAAGCTCCGGGGCGTCACCGCGCCGATCACGGTCCGCATGGAGGTGAAGGAAAATGGCTGAGCGCGTCATCACCTGCATCAACTGCCCCATGGGCTGCCGCATGACGGTGACCCTGAACGAGAACGGCGAAGTCACCGGCGTCGCCGGCAACACCTGCAAGCGCGGGGAGGTCTATGCCCGGCAGGAGGTCACCGCGCCCGTGCGCATGGTCACCGCCGTGGTGCCCGTGCGGGGCAGCGCCATGCCCCTGTCCGTCAAGACCCGCTCCCCCATCCCCAAGAAAGACATCGCCGCCTGCATGGAAGCCCTGCGAGGCCTGCGCCTCACGGCGCCCATCGCGGCCGGCAGCACCGTGCTCTCCGACGTGTGCGGCAGCGGTGTGGACGTGATCGCCACCAAGACGGTGGACTGAACGGTTTTTTATGAATCAACGCATCCTGACCCTGAAGCGGAAATACATCGGCGACCGCGCCTTTTATCGCATGACGCTCGCCGTGGCCGTGCCCATCATGGTGCAGAACGGCATCACCAACTTCGTCTCCCTGCTGGACAACATCATGGTGGGCTCCACGGGCAAGATCCCCATGAGCGGCGTCTCCATCGTCAACCAGCTGCTCTTCGTGTACAGCCTGTGCATTTTCGGCGCCCTGAGCGGGGCGGGGATTTTCACCGCCCAGTATTACGGGCAGGATGACACCCAGGGCATCCGCCACACCTTCCGCTACAAGCTGTGGCTGGGCGTGATCCTCACCGCGGGCGCCGTCGCGCTCTTCGCCTTCCGGGGCGACCGGCTGATCTCGCTGTATCTGGACAGCGAGGAGAACACGCCGGCCGTCGTCGCCGAAACCCTCGGATACGGCCTGAAGTACCTGCGGATCATGCTGCTGGGTCTGCCGCCCTTCATGCTCGTGCAGACCTACACCTCCACCCTGCGGGAGACCTCCGAGACCCTGCTGCCCATGCGGGCCGGCATTGCCGCGGTGCTGACCAACCTGGTCTTCAACGCACTGCTGATCTACGGGCTGCTGGGCTTCCCGGCCCTGGGCGTGGAAGGCGCCGCCATGGCCACGGTGATCTCGCGCTATGTCGAGGCCGCCATCGTCCTCACCTGGACCCACAGCAGCCCGGACCGCTGTCCCTGGGCCGTGCACATCTACCGGACCCTCCGGGTGCCCGCGGCCAAGGCGCGGCAGTTCTTCGTCCGAGGCTTTCCCCTGCTGGCCAACGAGGCCCTCTGGTCCACGGGCATCACCTTCCTCAACCAGTGCTATTCGGTGCGCGGCGTGGACGTGGTGGCCTCCATGAACATCTCCTCCACGGTCAGCAACCTGTTCATGATCATCTTCACCACCCTGGGCAGCGCGGTCGCCATCATCGTCGGGCAGCTGCTGGGGCGCGGCAGCATGGACGAGGCCCGGGACACGGACCGCAAGCTCATCGCCTTCTCGGTGATGTGCGCCCTGGGGACGGGGCTGGTGATGTTCCTGCTCAGTCCGCTGTTTCCGCTGCTGTACAACGTGGAGCCGGACGTGCGGGCCACCGCGGCCGTCCTGATCCGCATCTCCGCCTGCGCCATGCCCATCCACGCCTTCCTCAACGCCGCCTACTTCACCCTGCGCTCCGGCGGCAAGACCTGGATCACCTTCCTGTTTGACTGCGGCTTCGTGTGGGCGGTCTCCATCCCCGTGGCCTTTGTCCTGAGCCGCTTCACCGGGCTGAACGCCGTGTGGATGTACGTCATCGTCTCCGCAGCCGACCTGATCAAATGCGCTGCCGGCTACATCATGGTCCGCAGCGGCTCCTGGGTCAACAACATCGTGTCGGGGCAGGGCTGACGGCAGGCCGGGGCAAGTACAATGGAAATACAATCCGCCCGCTTGACAAACAGGCCGGCCGGGCCTATAATCCAGCCAAGCAAACCGAAGACGGAGACGAGTACCTCCTCCGCGGCACGGCAAAGGGAGTCGCTGACAGTGAGACGGCGGCACGTGCGGGAAGAGCGAATGGACTCCGGAGGGCTTTCCGGAACGGGCAGACAGCCTCAGTAGGGAGAGACGGGCTTCCGCACCCGTTATCCGCGCGGCGCATATCATGTGTATGCGGCAGAGATTGTCCTCCCCGAGGGCGAAGCTGAGTGGCACCGCGGAAATTCCGCCTCAGCCGACCGATCAACGGCCGGCCGGGGCGTTTTTCAATCTTATTCAACCCATATTCAGGAACAAAGAAAGGAAGGCTCACCATGAAAAAGATCACCGCGATCCTCCTGGCCCTGACCCTGGTCCTGTCCCTGTCCGCTTTCGCCTCCGCTGAGACCAAGACCACCTACACCGTGGGCATCTGCAACCTCGTGGACGACGCTTCCCTGAACCAGATCATCGAGAACATCGAGGCCCGCCTGAAGGAATACGGCGACGCCAACGGCATCACCTTCGAGATCATGTATGACAACTGCAACATGGACTTCGGCCTGCTGACCCAGATCATCGCCAACTTCCAGGCCTCCCATGTGGACCTGATGGTGGCCGTCGCGACCCCGGTGGCCATCGCCATGCAGACCGCGACCGAGGATACCGGCACCCCCGTGGTCTTCGCCGCCGTGTCCGACCCGGTGGGCGCGGGCCTGGTGTACAGCATGGAGGAGCCCACCGGCAACCTCACCGGCACCTCCGACTATCTGGACACCGCCGCCGTGATGAACCTGATCTTCGCCGCCGACCCGGATGTCAAGACCGTCGGCCTGCTGTATGACCTGGGCCAGGATGCCTCCACCGCGCCCATCGCCGAGGCCAAGGCCTTCCTCGAGGCACGCGGCGTGGCCTATAAGGAATACACCGGCACCAACGTGACGGAGATCATGCTGGCGGCCGGCGCGGCCGTGGCCGACCACGTGGACGCCCTCTTCACCCCCACCGACAACACCGTGATGGCGGCCGAGCTGGCCATCTATGAGACCATCGCCGAGGCCGGCATCCCGCACTACACCGGCGCGGACTCCTTCGCCCTCAACGGCGCCTTCCTGGGCTACGGCGTGGATTACGCCAACCTGGGCCGGGAGACCGCCGAGATGGTGATTGAGATCCTGGTGAACGGCGCCGATCCCGCCGCCACCCCCGTGCGCACCTTCGACAACGGCACCGCCACCGTGAACACCGAGACCTGCGCCGCCATCGGCCTTGACTATGACACCGTGGCCGCGGCCTTCGCGCCCCTGTGCACCCGCGTGCAGCCCATCGTCACCGCCGAGAGCTTCGGCGATCTGGAGTAACCCATCCGGCTATCCGGAGGGGAAGCGCGGCGCTTCCCCTCCATTCCCTTTGTCTGACAGCAGAGATTGGAGCGCACCATGTTTGAATCCTTCGCGGATTTCCTCACCCTGGGACAGAACGCGCTGGAGTTGGGCCTGATCTACGGCCTCACCGCCCTGGCCCTGTTCCTGAGCTATTCGATGCTCAACGTCTGCGACCTGTCCACCGACGGATGCTTCACCCTGGGCAGCGTGGTGGGCGCGATGTTCATCGTCTACGGTCCCGCCTGGTTCCCCGACAGCGGCCTGCCCCTGTGGTTCTGGTCCGTGATGTCCATCGTGGCCGCCATGCTGGCCGGATCCCTCTCCGGCCTGGTCACGGCCGTGCTGCAGACCCGGATGGGTGTGCAGAGCCTGCTGGCGGGCATCGTTGTCAACACCGCCCTGTACTCGGTCAACCTGGCCATCTCCGGCAACCAGGTGCGGGTGAACATGAACAGCACCTTCAAGAAGACCTACGAGACGGTGTTCACCGAGTCGAAGGCCCTGCTGCAGGACACGCCCTTTGCGCAGCAATCCAGCCTGTTTGTGGCGCTGGCCGCCGTGGCGCTGGTGATCCTGTTCCTGTCGCTGTTCCTGCGGACGCGCATCGGCCTGTCCATCCGGGCCACCGGCTCGAACCCGGACATGGTGCGCTCCTCCTCGATCAACCCCGCCTTCACCACCACCGTCGGCCTGTGCATCTCCAACAGCATCACGGCGCTGTCCGGATGTCTGCTGGCGCAGCACCAGAAGGTTCACGACATCAACATCGGCATCGGCGTGGTGACGGTGGCCCTGGCCTCCCTGCTGATCGGCGGCGTCTTCCTGCGCCGCGGACCCATCGCCGTGCGGGCCCTGCTGGTGGTGGTGGGCGCCTTCATCTTCCGGATGGTGTACGCCGTCGCGCTGCGGCTCAACATGCCCACCAACATGCTGCGGGCCGTCTCCGCGGTCATCGTGGTGCTGACCATCTCGGTGCCGCATTTCATCAACGCCGGCAAGCGCCTTCACCGCCGCCGCCAGGCCAACCGGGAAAGGGGGCAGGCAGTCCGTGCTGACCATTGATGCCATCTCCAAGACCTTCAACCCCGGCACCGTGGACGCCAAGCTGGCTCTGGATCACGTCTCCCTGACGGTGGAGGACGGCGACTTCATCACCATCATCGGCGCCAACGGCGCGGGCAAGTCCACACTGTTCAACGCCATCTGCGGCAGCTTCATCACCGACACGGGCACCATCTGGCTCAACGACCGCAACATCACGATGATGGCGGAGCACAAGCGGGCCCGCTATATCGGCCGGCTGTACCAGGACCCCATGCGGGGCACGGCGCCGGACATGAGCATCGAGGACAACCTGGCCCTGGCGGCCGGCAAGGGCGGCTGGCTTTCGATGGTCTCCCGCCGGGACAAGCAGGCGTTCCGCGATCGCCTCGCCCTGCTGGGCATGGGGCTGGAGGACCGGCTCAAGCAGCCGGTGGGCCTCCTCTCCGGCGGCCAGCGCCAGGCCCTGACCCTGCTGATGGCCACCTACAACCCGCCTCAGGTGCTGCTGCTGGATGAGCACACCGCCGCCCTGGACCCCGCCACAGCCGAGAAGGTCCTCGCCCTGACCGAGCGGATCGTCACGGAGAACAACCTGGCCTGCCTGATGATCACCCACAACATGCAGTCCGCCCTGGACCTGGGCAACCGCACCATTATGATGAACGCCGGCCGGATCATCGACGACATCTCCGGCAAAAAGCGCAGGAAGCTCAAGGTCGAGGACCTGGTGGAGCGCTTCAAGGAGGCTGCCGGCCAGGCCCTGGACACCGACCGGATGCTGCTGGGGACCTGAGCCCACGCAAAAAGAGACGCCGCATGCGTCTCTTTTTGCGTGGGAAGCCCTCACTTGCTCCTGTTGTAGAAGTCCGAGATCTCGCACCAGGCCATGCGGTATACGCCGCCCGAGACCGGATAGATGATCTGGAAGCGGCTGCCGGCGGAGGCCACCACCACCATCACGTCCCCGACGCCCGCGTACATCGTGCTGCTCAGCGCCTCATTCCTGCGGATGGCACAGTAGATGCGGCCCGTGCCGGTGCGCACCTCATGGGTGGCGTTGTTCGCGGTCAGGTCGGAGAGCGCCACATAGGCGATGCGGCGGCCGCCGCCCACGGGGATGCTGACCCGAGCCCAGTCGTACCCTGTCGCCAGGATGTAGACGTCGTCGCTGGGGGCGATGTACACCGCGCCGTTGGGCTGGTTCTCATAGCCCAGCACGGTGAGAGAGGTGTCGGTGTACGGATAGATGTAGTTCTCCGGGTAGACCTTCACATAGGTGGTCTCGCCGGCCATGTAGAAGGGGTTCGCCACGACGGAACTCCCGCCGGAGCCGCCGCCCGAGCCGCCGGATCCCCCGCCCGAGCTCCCGCCGACGGGGCCCCAGGTCCACATGAAGTCGCTCTGACGGATCCAGGCGCGGTGCCAGGTCCCGTCGGTGCGCTGATAGTGGACCTGCACATAACCGTTCTCATAGTTGTACACCGAGCAGGGCTGGCCGTAGGGCACGGGATCCTTCATGCCGGCGTACTGGGTGCCCGGGCCGTAATAGGCGGTCGCCGCGGTTGTCACCCAGCCCGCGCCTACCTCCTGCTCCTCCGGGATCTTGCCCAGGTCCACAGCCAGGCGCTGCTCGCCGGTGTAGACCCGGCGCTGCTTCCCGGCGTAGGTCAGCTCGATCTGGACCCACCACAGGCCGTTGCGCTTGTCCCAGGCCTTGGTCAGGGCGACGACCTGCGTCCCCGCCTTGTGGTAGGAGCCGGTCCCGGTGTACTGCGTGCCGGGGCCGGAGCGGGACGCGATCCGCTGCGTCGTCGTCACGGTGAGCCGGACGTGATTCGAATCGCCCAGGGCCGGGGCAGTGGCGCACAGCAGCAGCACCAGCGCCGCGCAGAAACTCAGCCATCTCTTCATGCCGATACCTCCCTCGTTCGCACAGCCCGCACACCGTGTGCGGAAAACACAGAAAATACGTTTTTTGTCGCCTGTTCTTGTGAGGAAAGCGTATCACAGAATCGGGCCGATGTCAACTGCCGCCCGTTCCCACCGAAAAAAGCGGCCGCTGCCGGCCGCTCAATCGTTGCGTCACATCCGCTCGGGCGCCTCGATCCCCACCAGCCACAGGCCGGTTTTGATCACGCGGCGTGCGGCATCGGTGAGGGCCACCCGGGCCGCGGCGGCCTCGGGCTCCCCGTCCAGGATCCGGTGCTCATAGTAGAACTTGTTGTAGGCCTGGGCGATGTCGGTGACCGCCCGGGTGATCATGGAGGGCTCATACTTGTCGGCGGCCTCGCGGATGACGTCCGGGAAGCGGCCGATGAGCCGCAGCAGGGCCTGGCTCTCGTCGTCGTCGAGGGTGGTCAGGTCGGCCTCGGGGAGGTTCGCCTCCGCAGCCTTGCGCAGCAGCGAGCAGCAGCGGGCATGGGTGTACTGCACGTAGGGGCCGGTCTCGCCGTCGAAGTTCAGAGCCCGCTCCCAGCTGAAGTCGATGTCCTTGATGCGGTTGTTGGACAGGTCCGTGTAGATCACCGCGCCGATGCCCACCTGGCGGGCGATCTCGTCCTTGTTCTCCAGGTTCGGGGATTTCTCCTCGATGATGGCCCGGGCCTTCTCCACCGCCTCGCGCAGCAAGTCGTCCAGGTGCACGGTGTTGCCCTTGCGGGTGGACAGGGCCTGGCCCTCGAAGCTCACCATGCCGAAGGCCACGTGCACGCAGTCCTTTGCCCAGGGGTAACCCATCTTCTCCAGCACCCGGAACAGCTGCCGGAAGTGCAGGTCCTGCTGGTAGGCCACCACATACAGGCACTTGTCGAAGTGATAGGTGTTCTGCCGGTAGACGGCGGCGGCCAGATCGCGGGTGGCGTAGAGGGTGGCGCCGTCCTTTTTGAGGATCAGGCAGGGCGGCATGTCGTCCTCGGAGAGATCCACCACCCAGGCGCCCTCGCTCTGGGTGAGCAGGCCCTTCTCCCGCAGCTCGGCGATCACAGGCTCCATCTTGTCGTTGTAGAAGCTCTCTCCGGCATAGCTGTCGAAGGTCACGCCCAGCAGGTCATAGGTCTTCGCGGCGTCCTTCAGCGTCAGCTCCTTGAACCAGTTGAAGATCTCCAGGGCCTCCGGGTCGCCGTCCTCGATCTTCTTGAACCAGGCGCGGCCCTGGTCCTCCAGGGCGGGATCCGTCTCAGCCTCCTGGTGGAAGCGCACGTAGAGGGCCGTCAGCGCGTCCACGCCGCCCTGCTCGACCTCTTCCTTCGTGCCCCAGAGCTTGTAGGCACAGATCATCTTGCCGAACTGGGTGCCCCAGTCCCCCAGGTGGTTGATGCCCACGGTTTTGTAGCCGAGGTAGTCGTAGATCCGCTTCAGGCTGTGGCCGATCATGGTGGTGGACAGATGGCCGATGTGGAAGCGCTTGGCGATGTTGATGGAGGAGTAGTCCAGGCAGATGGTCTTGCCCCGGCCCTCCTCGCCCGCGCCGTAGCGGTCGCCGGCGGCGAGCACGGCTTCCACGGTTTCCCGGGCGAAATTCCCCCGGTTGAGGAAGAAGTTCAGGTAGCCGTTGAGGGCCTCTGCCCGGGCCACCTCCGCGTGGGGCCAGTTCTCCGCGATCTTCTGGGCGATCTGCACCGGGCTCATGCGCAGGGCTTTCGCCAGGCGGAAGCACGGGAAGGCGTAGTCGCCCATGGCGGGGTCCGGGGGCACGGCCAGGAAGCCCCGGAGCTCATCCCCCGTGGGCAGTCCCTGGGCGTCGGGCCAGTTCTGTGCAAGCGCGTCGGCGGTGAGGCCGGCAATGCGGGTCAGCATATCCATAAAAGTCTCTTCTCCTTGCTCGGTTATCCTTTAGTGATCTTTCCGTTATAGTGGCTCATCGCGTGATCGACCCCGTTCTCGAACCAGTCCCGGGCGGCCTCGGCGGCGCGGTCCAGGTCTTCGCTCATGTCCTGCGGGCGGCCGAGCACCCAGTTCACCAGGTCGATCTCCGGCGGCGGCGTTCCCACGCCCACCCGCAGGCGGTCATAGCTGCCGTCCGGGATGTGCTGCGCGATGGAGCGCAGGCCGTTGTGCGTGCCCGGGCCGCCCTTGGCGCGCAGGCGGATGCGCCCGGGCTCCAGGTCGATGTCGTCGCAGACCACCAGCGCGTGGTCCGGGGTCGTCTTGTACCAGTTGATCAGCGGGCCGACGCAGTCCCCGGATCGGTTCATCAGCGTGAAGGGCTCGCAGAGCACCAGGCGGCGGTTTCCCTCCCGGATCTCGGCGATCTTGCCGCTGCACTTCTCCTTGTTCAGGGTCACCCCGTAATGCGCGGCCAGGCGGTCCACAACCTCAAAGCCCATGTTGTGCCGCGTGTGCGCGTATTTGGGCCCGGGGTTCCCGAGTCCGAAGATGATCCAGGTCGCCTTTTCCTCCGGCTGCCCCTGCAGGCGCCGGAGGAGGTCTTTGATTCGCTCCAACATGTATCACTCCAGCAGCCAGGCGGCGGGCTTTACCTCTGCGGTAGCCTCATCGCCGCCCCGGCGGATTTCCAAGGTCATCAGGGCTTTCTCCCCCGCAACCCGTTTCTTTTCCGGCGCGGCCGTGGCCATGACGAAGGCCATGCCCACCACGGTCACGTTGAACTCGTGCATCAGGTCGACCATGCCTTTCGCGGTGCCGCCGCCCTTGAGGAAGTCGTCCACGATCAGCGCCCGGGTGCCCTCCCGGACCGCCCGGCGGGCCAGGGACATGGTCTGGATGGTGCCGGAGGAGCCGGAGACATAGTTGATGTTCACCGCGCTGCCCT
>CAMKAE010000012.1 GCA_946410395.1 uncultured Clostridia bacterium | reverse complement strand
GCGCCCAGCACCTGCGCCACATCGCCGCGGATCACCAGCTCCGCCCGGGCGTCCGCCGGGGTGGGCTCCCGGTTAATGACCACGAGATGCCTCCCCCGGAAGCCGTCGATCATGCTTGCGGCGGGCTCCGTCTGAAGGCTGGTGCCGGCTACGATCAGGGTGTCGCAGGCGCCGATCTCCCGCCGGGCGCCCCGGCAGACATAGGGGTTCAGGGCCTCGCCGTAGAGGGTGACCTCGGGCTTGACCACCCCGCCGCAGGCGCAGCGCGGAATGCCGCGGGTGTTCAGCATCCAGCGCAGGTCATAGGACGCGCCGCATTCCAGGCAGGTGTTCTCGCGCACGGAGCCGTGGAGCTCATACACCAGCCGGTTGCCAGCCAGGCGGTGGAGGCCGTCGACGTTCTGGGTGACGATGCCCCGGAGCTTTTTCGCTTTCTCCAATCGGAAGAGCATCGCGTGAGCCGCGTTGGGCTTGGCCTCGGGGAAGAGCAGATGGGTCCGGTAGAACTCGAAGAACGCCTCCGGGTGCAGATAAAAGAAGGTGGCTGAGAGGATCTCCTCCGGCGAAAGCCCGCGCCAGGCCCCGGCGTAGAGGCCTTCCGGGGAGCGGAAGTCCGGGATCCCGCTGGCGGTGGACACCCCCGCGCCGCCGAAAAACACGATGCGCTGCGCGCGGTCGATGACGGTCTGCAGGTCCATGGCGCTCCCTCCCGGCGGCTTGCTCTGAGCGGATTATAGCACCGGCGGGGGGATCGGGCAAGGGACGGTTGCCATAACCCCGCCCGTCTGCTATAATCACCCTGCAAAAACAAGAGGAAACGCGGGGATGCGGGATGAGCGAAAAAACGGTGCGGCTCTTTGACCTGGAGCCGGAGACAAGGGCGTTTGACGCCGTCGTGCTGGCCTGCGAGGCCGCGAAGGACGGCGGCTTTGACGTGGTGCTGGACCGGACGGCCTTCTTTCCCGAGGGCGGCGGCCAGGGGGCGGATCACGGCACCCTGGGGGAGGCCCGGGTGCTGGACGCCCACGAGACGGCCGGGGTGATCCGCCACCGGACGGACAAACCGCTGGCGGTCGGGGCGCGCGTCCGAGGCGTCGTGGACCCGGCGCGCCGGCTGGCGATGTCCCAGCAGCACACGGGGGAGCACATCCTGTCCGGCCTGGTGCACGGGCTCTACGGCTACGACAACGTGGGCTTCCACATCGGCAGCGACGCGGTGACCGTGGACTTCAACGGCGTGCTGACGCCGGAGGACGTGGACCGGGTGGAGCGCCTGGCCAACGAGTGCGTCTGGCGCAACCAGCCGGTCCGGGTGAGCGTGCCGGACCCGGAGACCCTGGCGCATACAGTCTACCGCAGCAAAAAAGCCCTCGAGGGTGACGTGCGGATCGTCACCATCGACGGCGTCGACTGCTGCGCCTGCTGCGGCACGCATGTGCCCTTCACAGGCCAGGTGGGGCAGATCAAGGTGCTGTCCTGCATCCACTACAAGGGCGGCGTGCGGCTGTCCATCCTCTGCGGTATGCGGGCGCTGGCATACGAGAACGCCCTGCTGCGCGAGAACCGGGCGGTTTCGCAGGCCCTCAGCGCCAAACCCGGTACGCTGGCGGAGGCCGTGGAGCGGCTCAAGCGGGAGCGGGACGATGCCCTGTACCGGCTCGAAGCCGCCGCCGTGGCGGAGTTTGCCCATCTGGCGGAGGCGGAGAGCGGAAAGGCCGTGCGCGTGGTCCGGGCGGACCGCCTGCCCGCCGCCCAGCTGCGCAAGGCCGCCGGAAGGCTGGCGGAGGGCGCCCGCCTGGCCCTGGTGCTGATCGGGAAGAAGGAGGGCGGCTGGCAGTTCGCGCTGTCCGGCAGTCAGGATGTGCGCCCCGCGGCAAAGGCCCTGTGCGCCCGCTTCGGCGGCAAGGGCGGCGGGCCGGCGGACATGGTCCAGGGAACCCTGGCCGGCGGCGAGCCGGAGGAAATGCGCAAAGTATTAGAGGGACCGGTGTGACCGGCCCCTCTTTGGGTATGGAGTGATTTGCGCTGCGTGGGAAGCCCCTCCACCGCTGCGGCGGTCCCCCTCCCCGGCAAGCCGGGGAGGCTCAGGGCTTGCGATGCTTGGCGGAAAAGAAAAAGAAAAGCCACTGCAAGGCTTTCCAGGCAGCGTGCGTGGCCCTGAGCCCCAGTCTCAGCAGCGTGCGCGTCCCCGATCCCCAGTCTCCCCGGCTTGCCGGGGAGATGTCGCCGCAGCGACAGAGGGGCTTCCCCGCAGGATTGCCTCAGGATGCAGCAAAAACGGTGCGCTACAAAAAAGTGTGCAGCAAAAAGGGGCGCAGCAAGCGGCGCCCCTACAGAGAACGATCGAAAAGCAGCGTCCTGCCCCGTCAACCGCGATGTGCAGGCTCAGGGATACGACCTCATCCGCCCCTTCGGGGCACCTTCTCCTAAAGGAGAAGGCTTTTGGTTACTTAATATCCCTTTGCCTTCCCCTTTAGGGGAAGGTGGCGCCGCAGCGCCGGATGAGGTCGTCCCCCGGCATCGCCCGCAGGCGACAGCGTTTTTCAGATCCCCAGCAGATCGCTGTAGGCCTTCAGGGCGCCGTCGGTTTCGCGGGCCAGGACCTTCTTGGCCAGCACCTTGCCCAGCTGCACGCCCTCCTGGTCAAAGCTGTTCAGATTCCACAGGAAGCCCTGGAACATCACCTTGTTCTCGAAGTGGGCCAGCAGGGCGCCCAGCGCCTCGGGGGTCAGCCGGTCGCCCACGATGATGCTCGAGGGGCGGCCGCCGGCGAAGTTCTTGTTGGGGTTGGCGTCCTGCTTGCCGCAGGCGAAGGCCATGATCTGGGCGGCCACGTTGGCGCAGAGCTTCTGCTGGCTGGTGCTGCCCTGGATCTCCACGTCCATGCCGGCCTGGTTCTGCCGGAAGCCCACGAACTGCAGGGGGATGATGTCCGTGCCCTGGTGGAGCAGCTGATAGAAGCTGTGCTGGCCGTTGGTGCCGGGTTCACCGAAGATCACCGGGCCGGTGACATAATCCACGGGCTCGCCGAAGCGGTTGACGGACTTGCCGTTGGACTCCATGTCCAGCTGCTGCAGGTGGGCCGGGAAGCGGCTCAGGGCCTGGGAGTAGGGCAACACCGCCGTGGCGGGCCAGCCCTGCACATTGCGCTCATACACGCCGATCAGGGCGTCGAGCATGGCGGCGTTCTTCAGCGGATCCGCCTCCGTGGCCAGCTTGTCCTCCGCCGCCGCGCCGTCAAGGAAGCGTTGGAAGACCTCCGGCCCGAAGGCCAGGGACAGCACCGCGCCGCCCACGCAGGAGGTGGAGGAATAGCGCCCGCCGATGAAGTCGTCCATGAAGAAGGCGGCCAGGTAATCGCTGCTGGTGGCCAGGGGCGAGGTCTGGCTGGTGACGGCGACCATGTGCCTGGCCGGATCCAGCCCGGCCTTGCGCAGGGCGTCCTTCACAAAGGACTCGTTGGTCAGCGTCTCCAGCGTCGTGCCGGACTTTGACACCAGCACGAACAGGGAATGCGCGACGTCGATGCCCTTGAGCACGCCCGCGGCGTCGTCCGGGTCCACGTTGCTGATGAACCGGGCTTCCATCTTCTGCAGGCCTTCCTGCTTGGCCCAGTTCTCCAGCGCCAGGTACATGGCCCGGGGACCCAGGTCGCTGCCGCCGATGCCGATCTGCACCACGGTGGTGAACTTTTCGCCGGCGGCGTTGCAGATCTCGCCGCTGTGGACCTTCTGCGCGAAGGCCGCGGCCTTCTCCTGCTGCGCGGTGTAGAAGGCGCGCTTGTCGGTACCGTCCACCACCACGGCCTTGCCCAGCTGGCCGCGGGTCAGCTGGTGCAGCACCAGGCGCTTCTCACCCGTGTTGATCATCTCGCCGCTGTACAGGGCCTCATACTTCTCCGTCAGCTGGGCTTCCTTCGCCAGGGCGCACAGGGCGTCCAGCACATCTCCGTCCACGGCCTTGGCCGCATAATTGTAGGTCAGGCCGGCTGCCATGGGCACGGCGTATTCCGCCACGCGGCGGGCGCCTTCCGCCCCGGCCATGACCTCGGGGAGCTTCACCTTGTCCTTCAGGGCAAGCAGGTTCTTCCAGGCAGCCAGGGTGTCGAGGTTTTTCCAGTTCAGCATATGGTTCCGCCTTTCTGCGGCTCGCGCCGTGTTTTTCGCTGTTTCATTATAGCGCAAAGGCGCGGATGTGTCCAGTAGTTCCCGGGGCTTTTCACCGGCTCCGGGATGTGGTATGATATCAAAAAAACAACCGACAGGAGGGGGAATCCGATGACCCTCAAGGAGCGCGCGCTGGCCATTGTGGCCGCCCTGAAGACTGCCTATCCGCAGACCGTGTGTACCCTGGACTATGACGAGGCCTGGAAGCTGCTGGTGAGCGTGCGGCTGGCGGCCCAGTGCACCGACGCCCGGGTGAACGTCGTCACGCAGACGCTCTTCGCCCGCTGGCCCACGGTGGAAGCCCTGGCGGCCGCGCCGGTGGAGGAACTGGAGGCGGTGGTGCATCCCTGCGGCCTGGGCAACAGCAAGGCCCGGGACATCTCCGCCTGCATGAAAGCCCTGCTGGCGCGCCACGGCGGCAGGGTGCCCCGGGATTTCGACGCGCTCCTGGCGCTGCCCGGCGTGGGCCGCAAGTCCGCCAACCTGATCATGGGGGACGTCTTCGGCGAGCCGGCCATCGTGACGGACACCCACTGCATCCGCCTGGCCAACCGCATGGGGCTGGTGACGGAGAAGGAGCCCGCCAAGGTGGAGCGTGCGCTCAGGCCGCTGATCCCGCCGGAGGAGAGCAACGACTTCTGCCACCGGATGGTGGACCACGGCCGGGCGGTGTGCACAGCCCGCACGGCGCCGCGCTGCGAAGCCTGCTGCTGCGCGCCCTGGTGCGAAAAGCGGATCTGACGCTCCGGGCATTTGTGAACAATCTGCAAATTTTCCAGTTGACAGCAGAAACAATTTCATATAAAATACCTCTGGATTAAATTCTTACAACTGAACAAGCCGGCAGAGCCGGCGGCTGCGTTTTTCCGTTTCCATGGGCTTCTGTTTTTCCTGCCGGCCGGTGCGCCGGAGCAATTTCAAATGGACAGGGGTGCAAGCCGATGACAAAAGACGAGCAGGGCCGCAAGGCCAGGGCAGCCGCACACTGGGGCGCGATCAAGGCGAAACGTTGGTTCCGCCCGTTGATTGCGCTTGTTGTTTTGGCGGTGATCATCCTGGTGCTGGTGCTGATCAGCAACAGCCCAGCTGAGTCCTACCAAGCCAAGTACACGGATATACTGGAGCGGAAAGAGGCCGAGTATGCGCAGGACCTGGCTGTGCTGACAGGCCAGGGCGAGACGGAAGCCCTGGTCCAGTACAGGGAATACAGCAAGCCTGCGCACTGGGGCGAGGAAAGCCTGAAGAGCGCGGCGGAGCCCATCGAGGTGGATGTGGCGTCTGCGGCTGCTTTCGTGACCGCCGACGGCGTTCGCAGGCAGGCCGAGATCCCCGCCCTGTCCGGTGCCGCGCCTGAATCCGCCGGGACCGCCGAGGCCCGGGCTGCCTGGGAGGAGGACGGCGTGCTCTACACCGCCAGCGGCTCCTTTGTGGGCTGGGAGGTGGAGGTGCCGGAGACGGCGCTGTACAACATCCTCATCGAGTACCGCGCGCCCGAGAGCCGCGGCGTCGAGATTGAGCGCTCCCTCTATGTGGGCACCTCGGCCGACGACCTGGCGATCCCCTTTGACGGCGCGCGTTCGCTGACCTTCTACCGCACCTGGACCGACGGCGAGATGGACGAGGCCAAGCGCATCGACAACCAGGGCAACCAGCGCCGCCCGCGCCAGGTGGAGGTCCACAGCTGGCAGAAGGCCTATGTCAAGGACGCGATGGGCTATGAGGTGAATCCCTATGCCATCCGCCTTGCCGCGGGCCGGAACGTCATCGCGCTGGAGGCGGTCAACGAGCCCATGGAGATCCGGGGCATCACCCTGACGCCCGTGCTGGAGTATCCCACCTATGAGGCCTATGTGGCGGAGCACGCGGACAAGCAGGACGTGACCCTCTCCGACAAGAGCTGGCATACCGTGATCCAGGGCGAGGGCCTGGTGCTGGAGCGCACGGAGGGCAAGGACGCCGACGGCAACACCGTCTGGACGGGCAAGGTGACCGAGGACAGCAAGCGCCGTTCCTCCTCCCCCTCGCTCTACGCGCGCTATGACCGCTCCTCCTCCGCGACGGAGCCGTCGGATGTCTACCACACGGTCTTCAACTACGTGGGCGGCGACCCGTGGAACAGCGCCGGCCAGTGGATCGAGTGGTCCTTTGCCGTGCCGGAGGACGGCTGGTACAACATCACCCTTAAGGCCCGGCAGAACCACCAGCGCGGCGCGCTGTCCTGCCGCTCCCTGTACATCGACGGGGAGATCCCCTTTGACAAGATGGCCACCGTTTCCTTCAACTATAATAACGCCTGGGAGCTGCTGACGCTGTCGGATGATGCCGGCACGCCCTACCGCTTCTGGCTGGAGGCGGGCGAGCACACGGTGCGCCTGGAGGCCACCCTGGGCGAGATGGGCCCGATCCTCCAGGACATGAAGAACTCCCTGGACCGCCTGAACCGCATCTACCGCCGGGTGCTGGTGCTCACCGGCGTCAACCCGGACCGCTTCCGCGACTATAAGCTCGAGGAGGTTTACCCCGAGGTCATCAAGGCCATGGAGCTGGAGAGCATGCGGCTCTACAAGCTCGTGGACGACACGGTGGCCATCACCGGCCAGAAATCTGACCGCGTGGCCGTGGCCCAGACCCTGGCCGTTCAGCTGGAGGGCTTCGTCAACCACACGGAGCGCATCACCCAGGTCTTCGCCAACTTCAAGGACAACATCACCAGCCTGGGCACGGCCATGCAGAACATGTCCGAGACCAAGCTGGACATCGACCTGATCATCGTCAGCGGCGAGGACTACACCGCCTCCATGGCGGGGCAGGGCTTCTTCAGCGGCATGGGCCACGAGCTCTCGTCCCTGGCGGCGTCCTACACCGTGGACTATGACTCCCTGGGCGACAAGTACACCGGCGACGACGTGCTGGACGTGTGGATCACCACCGGCCGTGACCAGTCCACGGTGCTCAAATCCCTGATCGACCAGGAGTTCACTGACCGCTACGGCGTGCACGTCAACGTCAAGCTGGTCGTGGCCGACACGCTGCTGACCGCGGTCGTGGCGGGCAACGGCCCGGACGTGGCCCTGTCCCTGGGCTCCTGGTTCCCGGTGAACTACGCCATGCGTGACGCCGCCGAGGCCATGGACCAGTTCGACGCCGAATGGGTTGCGGCCAACTACGAGCCGGACGAGAACGGCAAGTATCCGGTCAAGACCTATGAGGAGGTCGTCGCCGACTACTACGGCAGCGCCTTGGAGCCCTTCACCTACATTCCGCCCAAGGACAACACGCCCCATGTGTACGCCATCCCCGAGACCCAGGAGTTCGCCGTGGTGTTCTACCGCACCGACGTGCTGGCCGAATACGGCATCGGGCCGGAGGACCTGAGCACCTGGGACGACATCATCGCCCTGCTGCCCACCATCCAGGGCAACAACCTGTCCGTGGGTGTGCCGTATCCCGACATCACCAACCCGGACATGTCCGTGCTCAACTCGCTGATCTACCAGTACGGCGGTCAGATCTACGATGAGCGGGTCATGCACACCGAGATCGACCGCGAGTCCGGCGTGGCGGCCTTCAAGCTGTACACCTCGCTGTACAACGACTACGGCCTGCCCACGGTGTACGACTTCGTCAGCCGCTTCCGCACGGGCGAGATGCCCATCGGCGTGGCCAACTACAGCATGTACAACACCCTGGCCGTCTCCGCGCCGGAAATCCGCGGCCTGTGGGACTTCACCTACTTCCCCGGCACCCTGCGGGAGGACGAGGAGATCCGCGTGTACAACACCGGCGAGATCGCCGAGGATCACATCGACCGCACCGTGCACGCCCAGGGCCTGTGCAGCATGATCATCTCCACCGATGACCCGAAGGTCAAGAAGAACGCCTGGACCTTCCTGCAGTGGTGGACCGACGCCGACACCCAGGTCAGCTTCGGCCGCGAGATGGAGAGCGTGCTGGGCTCCTCCGCGCGCTACACCACCGCCAACAAGCGCGCGATGCCGCAGCTGGGCTGGTCCGACGCGCAGCTGGAGGTCCTCCAGACCCAGATGGCCTGGACACGCGGCTTCCCGGAGATCGCCGGCGGCTATTCCACCACCCGTCACATGACCAACGCCGTCCGCCGCGTCATCAACACCAAGGAGGACGCCCGCGAGACGCTGCTGACCTACACCAAGACCATCAACGAAGAAATCAAGATCAAGCGGCAGGAGTTCGGCCTCCCCACCACTGAGGAGGAACTGGCCGAACAGCTGGCCGCACAGGGGAAACCCGCCGCGGTCGCACCGGCTGCGGACGAAGCGCCTGCATCCGATCAAGCGGGCGCCGCTTCCCCCGGCAGCAACGAATAATCGGAGAGAAAGGAGGAAAACCGGATGCAAGCCACTGAGACAAAGAAGAAGGGATACTTCGCGATCAAGCGGGAGAACTTCAGCTACGGGCTGAAGAAAGCCGGGAAGATGAAGGTCTGCTACCTCTTCCTGCTTCCCTATGCGCTGCTGTTCTTCACCTTCTTCATCCTGCCCATCGCCACGTCGATCTTCTACTCCTTCACCTACTACAACATTCTGGAACCCCCGCGCTTTATCGGCTTCCAGAACTACGTCAACCTGGTGCTGCAGGACGAGGTCTTCCTGACCGCCATCAAGAACACCTTCGTCATCGCCGTGATCACCGGACCGGTCGGTTACATCCTTTCTTTCCTGTTCGCGTGGTTCATCAATGAGCTGCCCCGCTGGCTGCGGACCGTGGCCGTCGTGGTGTTCTACGCGCCGTCCATCGCGGGCAACGCGTTCTACATCTTTTCCATCATTTTCCGCGGTGACGCCTACGGCTATCTGAACTCCTTCCTGATGAACTACGGCCTGGTGGACTCGCCGATCCTGTGGCTGTCCGACCCCCGCTACATCCTGACGGTGATCATCATCGTCATCCTGTGGATGAGCATGGGCACGGGCTTCCTGTCCTTCGTCGCCGGCCTGCAGGGCGTGGACCGCTCCATGTACGAAGCCGGCTATGTGGACGGCGTCCGCAACCGCTGGCAGGAGCTGTATCACATCACCCTGCCCAGCATGAAGCCCATGCTGCTCTTCGGTGCGGTCATGTCCATCACCTCGGCCTTCAACGTCTCGGACGTGCCCCGTGCGCTGGCCGGCTATCCCTCCACGGACTATGCCGCCCGCACCATCGTCACACACCTGTTCGACTACGGCTTCTCCCGGTTTGAGATGGGCTATGCTTCAGCCATTGCCACGGTGCTGTTCCTGGTCATGATCCTGTGCAACAAGGCCATTCAGTCGGCGTTGAGGAAGGTGGGCACATGAGCGCGAAGAAACCGAAAATTCAGAAGATCGAAGCGCCGACGACGAACAACCGCGTCGAACAGCTTCGCTATCTGGCCAAACTCCGCGGCGAGTTTGAAGAAGAAGCGCCCAAGCTCAACGTCAAGCGCTTCCTGATCGTTTCGGCGATCATCGTGGCCATTCTGGTGGCCGGCCTGATCTTTGTCAGCGGCAAGATCGACGAGATTAATGCCTACAACGAGGACGCCTACACCTACAACCGGCGCGTTGCCGAGGAAGCCGCGAACATGGACGCCGACATGGTGAAGGTGAACGCGGACACCGACGCGAAGATCGCCGAGCTCAAGGCCCTCGCGCAGGACACGGCGACGAAGGCCCAGGCCACCCGGACCAAGACCGCCGAAACGGCGGCGGCTGAGGTGCAGACGGACGCTGTGGACCACGCCCAGCCCCTGCGCATCATTCGCCTCGTGCTGCTGTTCCTGCTGATCGGCGGCGCTGTCGCCCTGTTTGTGATTTTCAGCAAGAACCCGGAAATCCGCCGGAACAAAACACGGCTGGTCGCCGGCGTGGCCATCCTGGCGGCGCTGCTGATCGCCGTCGTGACGCTGGGCATCCTGGCGGACAACATGGAGCCCAAAACCGCGGCCACGGAAACGGCGGCCGAGGCGACGCCTGCCGCGGAGGAGACCGCGGCTGAGGAGACCGCAGCGGAGGGAACCGCCACGGAAACCGCTACCACTGCCGCTTCCGCCAATGTCCGTGAGATCGACACCAGCATTTCCACCTGGAACCTGGTCCGGGTGGTTGTGATCGCCCTGATGGTGATCTACGCCATCTTCATGCTGGTGAAGCTGGTGCACCCCAAGCGCCGCAAGCCCAACCGCAGCTTCTGGGGCGACTTCGGCATCTACTTCCTGATGGCGGTCTTCGCCGTCGCCATGGCCTTCCCGCTGGTTTTCTCCATCGCCGCGTCCCTCAAGCCCCTGGACGAGCTGTTCCGCTTCCCGCCCACGGTCTTTGCGCAGCATCCGACGATGGACAACTTTGCCGACCTGTTCGTCACGATGGGACAGAGCTTCGTGCCCTTCTCCCGCTACCTGACCAACACGGTGCTCATCACCTTCATCGGCACCTTCGGCCACGTGCTGATCGCGTCCATGGCGGCGTTTGTGCTGGCGAAGTATGACTTCCCGGGCGGCAAGACCTTCTTCTCGATCGTGGTCACGGCCCTGATGTTCTCGGGCTATGTCACCGGCATCCCGAACTACGTGATCATGAGCCGGCTGGGCATGATCGACACCTACTGGGCCATCATCCTGCCGGCCTTTGCGGCGCCCATCGGCCTGTTCCTGATGAAGCAGTTCATGGAGGGCCTGCCCACGGCGCTGATCGAAGCGGCGCACCTGGACGGCGCGGGCGAGTTCCGGATCTTCTGGAGCATCGTGATGCCCAACGTCAAGCCCGCCTGGCTGACCATTATCATCTTCTCCGTGCAGAGCCTGTGGAACACCAACGCGGCCACGGTCATCTACACCGAGAGCAAGAAGACCCTGGTCTACGCGCTGCAGCAGATCCAGGCCGGCGGCATTGCCCGTACCGGTCAGGCGGCTGCGGTCACCGTGATCGTCATGATCGTCCCGATCGTCATTTTCATCCTGTCTCAGAGCCGGATCCTGGAAACCATGGCAAGTTCCGGCCTGAAGGACTAATCCGCGCGCGCGATCGAACAGAAAGACAGGAGGGAAATGAACGTGAAAAACATCACCAGGCTGCTGGCAATGCTCATCGCCGTGATGCTCCTCATACCCATGACGGTTGCGTTTGCTGCGGATGACGGTTTTTCCAGCACCTATACCTACAACTACGATTACTGGGGAGAGATCCGGGAGAGCCCGGACGCCTACCGGGTGGACCAGGTGATCTACTCCAAGGACCTGGACCTGCCCGCGGGCGAGCCCCCGATCCGCACGCCCAAGAGCCTCTTTGTGCAGGGCAACGACCTGTATCTGGTGGACAGCGGCAACAACCGGATCATCCGGCTGACCCGCATGGGCAACAAGTTTGAGTTCAACGGGATCATCCGGGAAGCCACGGCGACGGCAGAGGACGTCCGTCTGGCCCGGGAGCGCTGGGAGACGGCCTCCGCGCTGAGCGGGGCGGCCGACACGGCCGGCAGGAGCACCAAGGCGGTGCTCGATGCGCCCGCGGACAGCATCACCGCGGCGGGCGCCGAGCTGACGGCGGCATACAGCGCCTTGACCGAGGCGACGGCTGTGCGGGACGCGCTGGCCTCCTGGGAATACGCATCCCCCGAAACGCTCGCGGCCGCGGAAACCCTGGCCGCCGCCGCGCAGACCGCCGTGGATAAAACCAAGGCCGCCTATGACGCCGTGACGGCTGCCGCCACCGGCGACACGCTCAAGCAGGCGCTCAACGTGGCCACGGAGATCACCAAGCATGTGGAAGATATCGGCGCGCAGACAGCCGCGCTGACGGCGAATCTGACGGCAGCGTCCGCCGGAGCGGAGAAGGCTGCGCTGGCCGTGAAGGCCGCGGGTGCGGCGGAAAAGGCGCTGGACAGACTGCCCGAAGCGCTTGATACCGCTGCCGCCGTGCAGGCGATGGAAGCCTCCGCCGCGGCAGCAGCTGAAGTCCAGACGGCTGCCGACGCGCTGAAGGCCGCCGTGGACGCCGACTTTGAAAAGATGGACGCTGAGCTCAAGGCCCGGGAGGCCGAGCTCAAGCCGGCGCAGGAAGCCGCCGAGGGCTCTGAGGAGGCCGCGGAGGAAGAGGCGCTCAGCCCCGAAGCCGAGGAAGCGCTCAAGGCCATCGCCGAGAAGGCCGCTGCCGGCACTGCGGTCCGCAACGCCGCGGACAGCGCCGCGGGCAGGGCCGGTTCCCTGACCGGCGCGGCGGAGGCTACCAAGACAGCCTTTGAGGCGATCGCGACCGCCATCGGGACCATGCGGACGGACGTGCTGGCGATGAACGCGGCTGGCCCGGCGGCGGAGCAAGCCGCTGCGGCGGCTGCGGAGGGCGGCTGCAAGATCCACCTCTACACCCAGTGGCGCAGGGTGGAGAAGCAGACCGAGGGCGACGAGGAGATCGAAGTCGCGGTGGACGAAGGCATCACCCGGCTGAACAACCCCACGGACGTGGCGGTGGACAAGGAGGGCAATTTCTACATTGCCGACACCAACAACAACCGCGTCCTGAAGGTCAACAAGGACTTCGAGCTCATCATGGAGTTCATCAAGCCCTCGGACACCAACTTTGACCAGAGCCAGTCCTTCCTGCCCAGCAAGCTGGTGGTGGACTCATCCGGCCGGTGCTTCGTGCTGGCGCAGAACGTCAACAAGGGCCTGATCAAGTTTGAGGCCGACGGCACCTTCACCGGCTTCATCGGCGCAAACCCGGTGACCTACAACCTGTGGGACTACATCTGGAAGACCTACTTCACGACCAAGGAGCAGCGTTCCCAGCAGGCGGCCTTCGTTCCCACGGAGTACCGGAACATCTACATCGACAAGGACGATTTCATCTACGCGACGAACATCTCCTTCAGCGAGTACGACCTGCTGTGGGACAACGCCAAGCCGATCCGCCGGCTGAACGCGGTGGGCAGCGACATCCTGGTCAAGAATGACCGCTATCCGCCCATCGGCGATCTGGAATGGGTGGAGCAGAGCACGGACCACGGTCCCTCCCTGTTCTACGACATCACCGTGCTGGACAACGACATGTATGTGGCCATCGACCACACCCGCGGCCGCCTCTTCGGCTACGATCCGCAGGGCATCATGCTCTGGTCCTTCGGTACCAGCGGCGTGCCCTCGGAGGGCGCCTTCACCAGCGCCGTGTCCATCGAGCACATGGCCAACGAGGATCCGGAGCGGGGCGACTACCTGATCGTGCTGGACGACCTGGACTGCAGCGTGACGGTCTTCAGCCCCACCGAGTACGGCGACCTGATCTACAAGGCCTCCAAGGAGTACCTCAAGGGCGACTATGACGGGTCGGCCAAGACCTGGGAAGAGGTGCTCCAGCACAACGCCAACTACAACCTGGCCTTCATCGGCATCGGCCGCTCCAAGATGCGGGCCGAGGAGTACGAGGAAGCCATGGACCTGTTCAAGATGGCCCATGACCGGGAAAACTACGGCCGGGCATTCCGCTACTACCGCAAGGAGTGGGTGGAGCGCAACATCTGGTGGGTGATCCTGATTGTCCTGCTGCTGGTGGCATTCTTCCTGGTCCGGCGGATCATCCGAAAAGTAAAATGGGAGGTGGAAGCGTATGAGCACAACAAAGTCGCTAAGTGACGGCAAGACGCGCAGAGAGCATCCGCGCCTGCGCCGCTACAAAGAGACGCTACTCTATGCCAAGTATTGCCTGTTCCACCCCTTTGACGGCTTTTGGGACCTGGTGCACGAGAAGCGCGGCTCGCTGGCGGCGGCCCACACCTTCCTGGTGCTGTTCCTGCTGACCTATGTGCTGCGGCTGATGCTCACCAGCTTTCAGTTCGTCACCGCGCCGATCCAGTACATCAACATCTACGAGCGCTTCGCGTCCCTGCTGCTGCCCTTCCTGATCCTGTGCGTCGCCAACTGGAGTCTCTCCACGCTCTTCGACGGCAAGGGCCGGTTCAAGGACATCTACATGGGCCTGTGCTACTCGCTGGTGCCCTACATCATCATCCAGCTCCCGCTGATCCTGCTGAGCCACATCCTTGCCTTCGACGAGGGCGCGTTCTACAACGTGCTCGGCTCGCTCTCGATCATCTGGTGCCTGCTGCTGGCCTTCGTGGCCCTGATGCAGATCCACGACTACGGCCCCGGCAAGACGCTGGTGTTCATCTTCGCGACCATCTTCGGCGCGCTGGTGATCATCTTCCTGCTGCTCGTGTTCTTCAGCCTTCTCAGCGATGCGTTCGGCTACTTTGCTTCCCTGTATCGCGAGATCTTGTTCAGGCTCAGTTGAGGAGGTGACGTGAAATGAAAAGGGAAAAGGGCGCACCGAAAAAGCGCGTGAAGAAATCCGTGATCATCAAGCGCGTCATCGTGACCGTGCTGATTTTGGCGGTTCTCGCCGGCATCGGCGTGCTGGGATACTTCCTCTACCGGCCTGTACCGGAGCAGACGGACAAGTCCAGGGTCATCCGCGGTGACGTCGAAGAAAAGTACACCATCTCCAACGATGATTTGGAGCTTACTCTCTACGGTGCCACAACCCAGTTCACCCTGAAGGAGAAAAAGACCGGCCGGGTCTGGAGCTCCAACCCCGGTGATCCGGAGAAGGGCGACCTGACCGACCCCAACGGCGTGGCCATCGGCTCCTCCAAGCTCAACGACATGCGCTCCACCCTGGTGGTCGCCTATTCGGCTTCCAGTGCGGACAAGGACCTGAACAACTGGGAATACTCCATCGACAAGCAGGCCTACGACATCCGGAAGCTGGAGCGCGAGGACGGCAAGCCGGCCATCGAAGTGCACTACTCCGTCGGCCAGATGCAGGGCGTGTCCAAGATCCCGATGGTCTTTACCGAGGCCAGGTGGAAAGAGATCACGGACAGCAAGAATGGCCGGATCGCGAAGTCCGAGGACAGCAATACCAGGGGCCTGCGCTCGGGTATGGCAAACGCGGGCTACAGCAAGAAGACCATCGGCGAGCTCGCGCAGGACACGGCCGTTGACAAGCGGTTGCTCGGCGCGCACGTGCTGGAGCTGAGCCTGACCAACTCCGCCCTGGACAAGGAGGAGTACACCTGGGTCAAGGAGGCCATCGACGAGCTGGACCGCGCGTCCATCAAGGCCTACAGCGCGGAAGACGTGCAGGCGGCGCTGGATGAGAACGCCGAAGCGCTCACCGCTCTGCTCGGAGACGAGAACGAGGCCTTCCGGGCCAACGCGCTCTCCGAGGACGAAGAGGTCCGCAGGGAAGCCGAGGCGGTGCTGAGCGAAAAGATCAGCGCAGCCAAGGCGCAGCTGGAAGCCGAGGCGATGAGCGCCGAGGCCCTTGCTGAAGGCGATGCGGAAGACGCGGCCGAGGACGCGGCTGAGGAAGCCGAGAGCGCGCTGCTCTGGGCGGACAGCCTGCTGGAACTGATCAGCCGTCCCAATGTGGAGCCCGTGGACCTGGAAGCCCTCGCCGCGACGGTTGAGAGCCATCTGGGCGATTTCTTCTCCGGCAACCAGGAGGTCGTGGACAGCGTGCTTGAGCTGATCCGCTCCGAGGATGCCGCCGACAAGAAGACGGCCGCGGACGAGATCGAACAGCGCGTTTCGGAAGCGGAACTGAACCGCGAGGAAAACGCCTGGGCCAAGGAACTGATCGACGCGCTGAATGCGTCCACCGCCGAGGACTATACCGGCGACGCCGTCAAGGCCATGGTCGCCGCGGCCGGTGAGGATGCGGAGCGCAAGGCGCTGATGGATTCCGCGTTCTTTGTGGCCGACTTCCTGCCGCTCAACGCGAAGAACGCCATCAACCTGGCGCTCTACGGCAGCGATCCCGACGCCAAGCGCCGGACCGAAGGCATCGGCTACACCGAAGAGGAATACCTGGCGGACTCCGCGTGGGAGCTCCCTGTGGAAGAAAACCTGACCGTCCTCTTTGAGGTCACCGTCCGCTACATCCTCGACGGCCCCGACTTCGTGGTGGAGGTGCCCTACGACCAGATCCGTTACAACGCGGCGGCCCCCATCACCTACCTAACCGTGCTGCCCATGTTCGGCGCGGCGGGCCCCGATCAGTACGACGACGGCTTCATCTTTGTGCCCGAGGGCGGTGGCGCGCTGATCAACTACAACAACGGCAAGATTCAGCAGAACTACTACAACGCCAACCTTTACGGCTGGGACTACGCTTCCAAGCGCTCCGAGGCCATCAGTGAGACCAAGAACACCTTCCCGGTGTTCGGCCTGACCAACAAAGGCGGCTCGTTCATCTGCATCATCGAGGAAGGCGCGTCCTACGCCAGCGTCCGCGCGGACATCAGCGGCGTGCCCGGCAGCAACAGCACCTTCCACCCCAACAGCTACAACACGGTCTGTGCGCGCTATCACGTGCTGCACTCCGACCAGTACAACGTCTCGGCCAAGACCGCCAACATGGTGATCATGTACGAGAAGCAGGTGCCGCAGGAGAACGTGGTGCAGCGGTACCGCTTCCTGGACAGCGACAGCTATGTGGACATGGCCAAGGCCTACGGCGACTACCTCCGGGCTGAGTATCCCACCCTGACGGAGACGGACGCCTCCGAGGATATGCCGGTGACGGTGGAGCTCATCGGCGCGATCGACAAGCGCGTCGTGACGGCGGGCATGCCGATGCAGCGCGTGCTGGCCACCACCACCTTTGACCAGATGAAGGGCATCATCGACGACCTGTGCGAACAGGGCGTCAAGGCCCTGAACGTCCGGGTCTCCGGCTGGGCCAATGGCGGCATCACGCAGCGGGTGCTCACCGGCGTCAACGTCGAAGGCCCCGTGGGCGGCGACGGCGGCATGCGCTCCCTGATCGACTACGCGAAGCAGAAGGGCGTCAAGCTCTACTTCGACGGCGTCACGGCCTTCGCCTACGACACGAAGTTCCTGGGCGGCTTCACCGCCCGCTCCGACGCGGCGCGCTACACCACGCGCGAGATCGTGGAGATCACCCCCTACTCCCAGATCTATTTCACCGAGGATGAGGACCGCAAGGTCTACTACCTGACCAAGCCCGAATACGCGCAGAAGAACGCCTCCAACCTGATCAAGGCCCTGAAGGAGCGCAGCGCGTACGGCGTCGCCTTCCGCGACATCGGCTACATCCTCAGCGGCAACTACGATCCCAACAACATCACCACCCGCGAAGCCGTCAAGAAGATGAACGTGGAGACCCTGAAGGAAGCGCGGGACAACGGCGAGCGCGTGATGATCCGGGAGGGCTATGACTACGCCATGCCCTACGCGGACATCATCACCGACATGGACCTCAACGGCATCGACTACTCGCTGCTCGACGCCACCGTCCCCTTCTACCAGATCGCCATCCACGGCGCGGTGGACTACACCGGTCCGGCCCTGAATCTGGCCGGCGACTGGCGCACCGAGCTCCTGCACTGCGCGGAGTACGGCGCGGGCCTCAACTTCACCTTCATGAAGGAAGACGCCAAGATCCTGCAGGACACCGAGCACTCCGCGTACTACGGGTCCAGCTACGACAGCTGGCGCGACGAGGCCATCCGGGAGATCACCAGGTACCAGACGGAGATGGCGGGCCTCAACCGTACCCGCATCACCGGCCACATGGTGCTTCCGATGGACGCCGCCATGACCGAGTATGAGGACGGCACCCGCGTCTACGTCAACTACGGTCCGGACACCTACACCCTGGCGGACGGCACCGAGATCCCCGGCCGGGACTACAAGGTCCTGCGGGGCGACACCAGCGACTTCCAGGCCGTGGTTGAACCCAGCGGCAAGATCGACCTGGTGAACTACACCGCCAACACCTACACCGCGGGCGACACCGCCGTCCGTCCCTTCGGCACCACCCGGGTCACGGGGAACGCCAAGGCGGACGTGGCCTTCCTGGGCGAGGGCGAGCGCGTCTACGTCAACGCGGACAGCGAGCCGATCACCGTGGCCGGCGGACAGACTGTCGCGCCCGGCGAAACCCTGCGGGTGAAGGACGACACCGAGTTTGAGGTGATCTTCACCTCCGACGGCCAGCGGATGTACGTCAACTACACCGACACCGCCATGAACGCCGGCGCGGTGACCGTGCCCGCTCAGGGCTATGTGCGCGTCAGCGAGCCCATCTCTCTGGACGCCGTGGTGATCGCGCCCAAGGCGGCTGAGGCCGCGCCGAACGAGGAAGCGGCGGAGGGCGAGACCCTGTACCGCGTGGTCTGGGTCAACGCCACTGACGCGGACATCACCGTGGCCGGTGAGACCGTCGCGGCCCGCAGCTACCAGTGGAGCGCGAGCGATGAGGAGATCATCGTGGCCTTCCGCCCGGAGGGCCGGCTCTACGTGAACCGCACCGCCGAGACCCCGAAGGCCGGCGCGAACACGATCCCGGCCGCCAACACCCTGACCGTGGCGGACGAGAAGCCCGTGGACGTCATCTTCCTGGGCGGCGAGCATTACGCCCGGATCTATGTGAACAATACCGACAGCGAGCTGGACTTCTGCGGCTCCGTGGTCCCGGCCAAGGGCACCGCGCCCGCCAGCCAGGGCGAGACGGTGGAAGTGGTCTTCCTGCCCGACGGCGGCCGGGTGTACATCAACTACACCGCGGCGGCCATCAAGGCCGGCGACCGGACCATCCAGCCCAGCACCAGCAACAACAACAGCTTCTACCTGATCGACGCCGAGCCGCCGGCCCTTGACACGATCGTGATGAGCGCGACGGTGGGCGAGACGACGATGAACCTCGAACTGTGGATCAACGGCACCGATGAGGCGCTGACCATCGACGGCGTGGAGGTTCCGGCCCGCGGCACGGCGATGCTGCCGGTGCCCGAGGGCGTGGCCCTGCAGGTTGTGGTGCTCCCCGACGGCACGGTGCGTGTCATCCGGCACACCGGCCTGCCGCCGCAGATGAGTGTCGCCGGCACCAACATTGCGGGCAACACCTGGGCTGACTACGCGGCCCTGGCAGATCCGATCGAGGTGGAGGGCGACATCCGGTACCTGAACCTCTCCGACGCAGAGGTTACCGTGGCAGGCGTGACCCTGGCCCCCGGTGAGGTGAGCCCCGACGACGGGGCCCCTCCCGAGGCCAGCGCCGAAGCCGCACCTGAAGAATCGACCGAGGAAGGAGGGGATGCACAATGACGACGCGCAGAAGGAAAAAGGAAAAGCGCGAGCGCTGGAGCTTCACTGACGGCATCACGGCGCTGCTGCCGCTGGGTGAAAACTACGACACCATGCGTTCCCGCAATGCCCGCACCGGCGTGCTCTTCGTCATGCCGTTCATCCTGGGCTTCCTGGTCTTCATGGTCAGCCCGCTGATCCAGTCCATCGCCATGAGCTTCAGCACGGTGCGGCTGAATCCCGGCCACGGCTATGAGCTCACCTGGAACAACTTCTACAACTACAACTACGCCATGAGCGGCGACGCCTGGTTCAGCCGGCGCATTGTGGAAGAGACCGGCCGCATGGCCATCAACGCCATCGCGACCCTGGTGCTGTCCTTCGTCATCGCGGTCATCCTGAACCAGAAGTTCAAGGGCCGGACCGCGGCGCGCGCCATCTTCTTCCTCCCCGTGATCCTGGCCTCCGGCGTGCTGCCCGGCATCGAGAGCCAGCTGGACTTCAACATGCTCCAGGGCGTGTCCGACGAGATTGCCGCCCAGTCCGGCGTCAACATCTCCGCTCAGCTGCAGAACCTGCTCCAGGTCTCGGGCGTGGGCGGAACGATCTTCGACACACTGTTCCAGATGATCGACGCCATCTACGACATCGTGATGGCCAGCGGCATCCAGATCATCGTCTTCCTCTCCGGTCTGTCCGCCATCTCGCCCTCGCTGTATGAGGCCGCGGACGTGGAGGGCTGCACGGCCTGGGAGGCCTTCTGGAAGATCACCTTCCCGATGGTCAGCCCGCTG